>NZ_JBHMDO010000055.1:0-133129 GCF_042431225.1 Paenibacillus aurantiacus
GATCGGAAGAACATGCGACCGCGCAGTGGGTGCGGTAACCCAGTCATTTTTTTAAAAAAAACGGGGGTATCCCAAGGTCATCTTTTGATGACTTTTGGGACACCCCCTTCTTTCTTTGGCGTCCGGCAGCTACTCCCGGACTTGCCGGCGGGCGACGTCGGTTGCCGCGGCCGCCTGCACGACACGTCGGCGCACTTCCTCGACGACGCGTCCGTTGAACACGCTCGGCACGATGTAGAGCGGGCTTAGTTCATCATCGCTGATGACCGAGGCGATCGCCTCGGCGGCGGCCAGCTTCATCGCTTCGTTGATATGAGTGGCCCGGCAATCGAGCGCGCCCCGGAAGATGCCCGGGAAGCAAAGCACGTTGTTGATCTGGTTCGGATAATCCGACCGCCCGGTGGCCAACACGGCCACAAGATCCTCGGCCTGCTCGGGCCGGATCTCGGGCTCGGGATTGGCCATGGCGAATACGATCGGATCGCTTGCCATGGTCTGGATATGCTCCCGCTTCAGGATGCCGCCCGCCGACACGCCGATAAAGACGTCGGCGCCTTCCAACGCCTCCGCAAGACCGCCTGTTCGGCGTTCTTCGTTGGTGTTCTCGGCGTACCATTGCCAGGAAGCGTTCGCATACGTCTTGTCCCGCGTCAGAATGCCTTCGCGGTCGACGCCGACGATATGCTTGGCGCCGCCGGCCAGCAGCATCTTCGTGCAGGCCGTGCCGGCCGCGCCGATGCCGCAGATGACGATCCGCGCCTCGCTTAAGGAGCGTTCCGTCAGCTTGAGCGCGTTCAGCAGGCCGGCATACAGGACGACCGCCGTGCCGTGCTGGTCGTCGTGGAAGACCGGGATGTCGAGCTCGGCCTGCAGCCGGCGTTCGATCTCGAAGCAGCGCGGCGCGGAGATATCCTCCAGGTTAATGCCGCCGAAGCCGGGCGCCAGCGCCTTGACGGCGGCGATGACCGCTTCCGTGTCCTGCGTATCCAGGCAGATCGGGAAGGCGTCCACGTCGGCGAACTGCTTGAACAGCATCGCCTTGCCTTCCATGACCGGCATGGCGGCGTAAGGGCCGATATTCCCGAGGCCGAGGACGGCGCTGCCGTCGGAGACGACCGCGACCGTGTTGCGCTTGATCGTCAAGTTGAACGCTTTCGACGGATCCTCGCTGATCGCCGTACATACTCGCGCCACCTCCGGGGTGTACACCCGGGAGAGGTCGTCGCGATTCTGAATCGGCGTCTTCGGCGCGATCGCGATTTTGCCGCCTAGGTGAAGGAGGAACGTGCGGTCGGATACGTTGACAAGACGAATGCCCGGCAGCTCCCCGAGCGCCTCGGAGATGCGATCGGTCGTACCTTGTTCGGATACTTTGACCGTCAAGTCCCGCACGCTCAATCCGCGTCCGGTCGATATGACGTCGATGGCGATAATGTCGCCTCCGGCCCGCTCGATTGCGGTCGCCGCCTTGCCGAATTGGGCGGTCGCCGTGTCGAGCTCCAGCCGCAGGATGATCGTTTTCCCGTCCAGCGAGCGGTTGTTCATTTCAGTTGCTCCTTTCGTCCATCGCGAGGTGCCAGGAGCGGCACCCTGCATCGATAACATACCTAAGGTATATTTACCCCTTGCGGGGAATGCGCTATGCAGGGAAACATTGCCTCGGCTCGCATCAAAAAGAAAAACCGTCACTGCATAAACTGCAGGACGGCACGGGAGCATTGCATCGGATTATAATATTGATTCCGCTTAGTCAGCAGCTTTCGTCTAAATTGATCGGAGGCATACGGCTCCAGAATTAGCGCGAACCATCGTTTGATCGTGTCTGCGGACTCAAGCATTTCGCCGAACCCCTGCTGCACGAAATATTCGCAGTTCTCTTCTTCCTGGCCCGGTATGGGCTCGTAGAACAGCATCGGGATGCCTTTGCTGAGCCCCTCCGTGCATGTCATGCCGCCCGGCTTCGTCACCAGCAGATCGGAAATATCCATCAGCTTGCTTACTTCGCGGGTAAAGCCGATCACCTGAACGTTAGGGTGCTGGAATCTCGGATCGGCGAGCAGGCGCGCGCGTGCTTCCTCATTATTGCCCACGCAATAGATGAGCTGGACGCGATCGCGGTATTCGGTCATGTGCGCGAGCAGGTCGTCGCTGTTCATCAGACCCCAGCCGCCGCCCATGATGAGTACCGTGGGCATCGGCTTCAAGCCGAATTGGGCCCGGATCTCGGCTTTGTCGTGCGTGTGCCAGAAATTCGGATGGACGGGAATGCCCGTCACTTCGATTCTATGGGCCGGAATGCCGCGTGCGAGCAGCTTCGACATGACGACAGGGGTGGATACGAGGTACTTGTTCACTTCGCCGCTCGTCCACGTGCCATGGGCGTCGTAATCCGTAATGAGCGTGAACAGCGGCACGTCCAGCCCCAGACGCTTCAGGCGGGAGACGACCGCGTTCGGCACCGGGTGGGTGCAGACGATCAGATCAGGCTTCAGTTGTTCGATCACTTGTGAGGTATGGGTATAAAAAATGCGGTGCAACGCAAGCTGAGTGAGCCGGTTGAGCGATTTTTTGTATTGTCTGCGGTACATGATGCCGACAAGCTTCGGCTGTTTGCTGACCGTTTTGCGGTAAGCGTTCACAATCATCGGTCCCAGCACCGGATTCAGGAACTTCCCGAGCTCGATGACGCGAGTCTGAATTCCCGGATCCAGCTCGCGCAGACCGACAGCCAGCGCGTAGGCGGCTTGGGTATGTCCGGAACCGAACCCCTCCGAGAGCAACAGCACTCGTTTCTTGCGCATCTTCTCACCTGCTTTTCTGTATAAAGACGAAGGACTTCGGATCGCCCGCCATCTATTCCCCGCGGCTTATCTTATACCATATTACTTCGGCAGAAGCGCTAACACAAGATTGCAGCGCCTATCTTAGCTGTAAACCGGTGCGATTTGTGCCTAAAAATTAGGTAAATTACCAAGGTGGCGCACACGTCCCCATGAATACGACGAGTGGGATGGGTAAAAAGATGATAACGCTTGCTTTATTCCATAACTTGCTTCCGCTTCGGCAATTCCGATATGCTAAGGGAAACAATAGTCCAAAGGAGCGTGAGCATGTCATGCGAGCAGGCGAACCATATCGTCCCGAAGCGGGCGAGCTTGTCCTTGCGCAGGTGAAGACGGGAGAATATATCGGAGAAGTGGTCGAAGCGGGCGGACCTCGCGCGCTCGTGAAGATTCTGGCGGTACGCAAGCATCCGGAGCAGGGGGATCTGCACCATCCGTACGACCCCGACGTGCCGATGTTCCATGAACGCCGGGCGCTCAGCTACACGGAGAAGACGAACGTGCCTTACGGCGACCTGTCGCCTTACCGGGGGGACGTGCCGGACTATAAGAGCTCGCTCTTGGCCGCGCTCGCGCGCGAGATCGAAGGGCTGGACCGGCTGAAGCGCTGGGCGGAGAAGGGCTTAAGTTCGCTCGAAGCGCTCGGCCGGGAGTACAAGTAGCATGGACGCCGCCGGCGGCAAGCCCCATCGTCCGTTTATCTCAGCGAAGGAGTCGATCTTTCTTACCATGGACAAGCAAATGATGGCCGAGGAAATCTATAAGCTCGCGCATTGGAACGGGGAAGTGCGGATGCGCTCCGGCGCGACGAGCGATAATTACGTCGATCCGTATCGGTTCGAATCCGACCCGCGGCTGATGGGCGCGATTGCCTGGGAGATGTCCACATTCGTGCCGGTCGGCACGAATGTGCTTGCGGGCCTTGAGCTGGGCGGCATTCCGCTTGTGACCGTGCTGTCGCTGGAGACGCGGATTCCGGCCGTGTTCGTACGTCTGAAGGCGCAGCAGTACGGCACGGGACGGGTCGCGGAAGGCGCGGAGATCGCGGGCAAGCGCGTATGCGTCATCAAGGACCTTGTCTCCACCGGCACCCAGGTGCTCCAGAGCGTGAACGATCTTCGCGCGGCCGGGGCGAACGTAACCGACGTGATCTGCGTCATCGCGCAGGACCCGGAAGGACGCCGCAATATCGAAGCGGAGGGCATCCGGTTCCACGCCCTGTT
The DNA here is from genome assembly GCF_042431225.1 of Paenibacillus aurantiacus. NCBI lineage: Bacteria > Bacillati > Bacillota > Bacilli > Caryophanales > Paenibacillaceae > Paenibacillus > Paenibacillus aurantiacus. Next base: position 4,067 of record NZ_JBHMDO010000055.1, read on the forward strand.
CACGATCGAGGAGTTGACCCGCATTGGCCTGGGCGGAGAGGAAGGCGAGCCGAACATGGAGGAGTAGGGGAAGAAGGGGCCAAGCCCCTTTGACCCCGCTTTTGTTGCTCCCTCTCCCTTCCCCCTCCGCAATGCTGTCAGGTTAAGAAGGGCTCCGCCCCTTTGACCCCGCTTTTGTTGCCCCTCGCCCCTTCCCCCTCCGCCGAGGGGAACCAGAGGACTTCGCCCTCTGGACTCCCTTCTTCGTGCAGCCACTATGGCTCGCGGTCGGCGGTTTGACTTGAGCAGGGCACGCTTTTGTCCTGTCGGACAAAGCTTCAGTGGGTCTTGAAGTCTAAGACATAAGCCTGTCAACTATAGGCCATGGGTGGCTTCACCGGACGTTTTTCCTTAACCTACCAGCATTGGGGGTAAGGCGCAGGAAAACGGAAGTCGCGTTTGCTGCGCGTATAACGCGAACATAATGAGATGAACACGAAACAGCCTGGGAAACGGTCGATAGGCGGCCGATTCCCAGGCTGTTCGTTTTGTGCGCGTATATTAAGGAAAGAAGATTACGGATTAATGAATGCCGTCTTGATTGTTTTGCGATACACGACTTGATAACCGAGGCCTTCCGACAACGCCGCGAGCGGCAAATACGTGGAAAGGGTCTTGCCGTTCTTCGCCAAATAGGCCGGCGTCGCGAGCGGCACCTGCTGGCCGTTCACGCTCATCGTCTTCGCGCCGATCGTGAAGGCGACCTTCTTGCCTCCGGCTTGAATCGTCGCGGTCTGGGTTTTGCCGTCCCACGCGAGCGTGGCGCCAAGGGCGTTCGCGACGTCGCGCATTGGCAGGAACGTCGTATTGTTCTTGATGACCGGCTTGTTGCCGCCCGTCAGCTCCTTGCCGCCCACGACAAGATGAAGCGGCGTGTCCGCGGCCAGCGGAGCGCTCTTGCGGAACTCGCCCCAGATCGTGTTCGCGAATTGCTCGCCGATGACTTCGTAACCGGCATCGTTCGGATGTACGTCTTTGTCGCGAATCGAGGTGAGCACGAATTGTTGGCCGGCGAACGGCGTGGCGATGTCAACGATCGACAATGAAGCACCTTCCCCAGCAAGCTTCGACTTCACGGCCTCGAGCCCATCGTGCAAGGAGGTGACGGCCTTCTCAAGTACGGCATATTGCTCCTCCGTGACAACTTTCACGAATTGGCTCGGCTTCGGTAGAGGCAAATATTGGTCAGACAGCACGATTTTGGCGTCGGGATTAAGGCTGACGATCGCCCGAAGGGACGCCTCTAACGTCTGGGTGTAATTGGCAAGCAGATCGTCGAGCAGCTTCTGCAGCTCGGCCGGTTCCACGGTTCTCGATTGCAGCTCTGTAAATATAGGAAGGAAGTCGTTGCCCCCGATCGTCATGACGATCAGGTCGGCGCCGCTTGCGGCTTCCTTCAGCGCGGCGGTCTTGGCGATCGTCTCGGCCGCGTACGGATACTTGGACAAGCCGCTCTGCGCATCCTCGGCCGCCACGGTCTTGCCTTGGACCGCCGCGTCCAGCCAGTTCTTGAGGCCTGCGCTCTTCAGGCCCAGAACACCGAAGTTCTGTACCTCGGCGGCGCCGTGATAGAGCGCTTGTTCATAGACGCGGCCGACATAACCGTAGAGAGCCGAAGGCTCGGTAATCCCCATTTCGTAGCCGACCGTAAGCGAGTCGCCGATGGCGACGATTTTGTACGGATTGGCGCGGTTGTAAGCGGATACCGGAGCTGCGGCCGCGAGGGGTATTGTCCGGATTTCGGCGAATTGAGCTGACGAGGTCGCGTTCGCATTCGGCGATGCCGCGACGGCTTGCGGGAGCGAGCTTGCGAGCATGACCGCCGCGAGCGAGAGGAGTGTAAGCGGGGTTTTCCTTAAGTTGCTATACAATGAGACCACTTCCTTTTGTTATAGTTAGCCTGTAAGAATGGCCGAAGCTGACACCATGCGTAAAACATCTCTTATCGCGATCATAAAAATATTAAATTGATATCGCAAAGGCCTGATGTTATTATCATATAAATACAAAATTTGCGCATTGGATGTTTGAACTGCGGCACATCGAAGCGATAAAGCGAGATTCCGTACAATCAACATCTGTAGAGCAGGGAATGTTCGTGCTCTCGAAGATGCGGAAACGGTCGAGGTTGCACTCCTTTTCCATTGTAAGCGATTGTGCTTCTAAATTGAAGCGTAGGGCCGTCATGATTTACGTTTGCACAAAAATCTTCTGATAGAAAGGTTGCACGCAATGAAAGAGAATCGTTTCGGATTGCCGCCGAAGCAAGGCCTATACGACCCGCAGTACGAGAAAGACGCATGCGGGATGGGCTTTGTGGCAAACATCAAGGGGAAAAAGTCGCATACAATCGTCCGTCAGGCGCTCACGGTTCTGGAGAACATGGAACACCGCGGCGGCCAAGGCAGCGAGCCGAATACGGGGGACGGCGCGGGGATCATGCTTCAAATCCCGCACAAGTTCTTCGAGCGTGAGATGAAAGGGCTCGGAATCGAACTGCCAGCAAGCGGCGAGTATGCGGTAGGCATGCTGTTCTTGTCCCAGGACGAGACTGTGCGCGGCAAAAACGAGCGCGAGCTGGAGGCGATCATCCGCGAGGAGGGCCAGACGGTAATCGGCTGGCGCACCGTGCCGACGAACGACGAGAAGCTTGGCAAATCGGCGCTTGCGGTCAAACCGTACGTCCGTCAAGTCTTCATCGGTAAATCCGCCGACCTGCAGGACGAATTGTCCTTTGAACGCAAATTGTACGTCATCCGCAAGCGCGCCGAGCTGGCGATACGCTATGCGGGCGCCGAGGGCGGGGACGTCTTCTACTTCCCGAGCCTTTCGAGCAAGAAGATCGTGTATAAAGGCATGCTCACGACCGAGCAGGTCCGCTCGTTCTACGTGGAGCTGAGCGACGAAGCGGTCGAAACAGCGATCGCGCTCGTCCACTCCCGGTTCTCGACGAACACGTTCCCGAGCTGGGAGCGCGCGCATCCGTACCGCTATATGATCCACAACGGCGAGATCAACACGCTGCGCGGTAACGTCAACTGGATGCATGCCCGTCAATCGCTATTCGAGAGCGAGCTGTTCGGCAGCGACATGGACAAAGTGAAGCCGATCATCAATCCGGATGGTTCCGATACGGCGATGTTCGACAACACGCTGGAATTCCTCTTCCTGTCCGGCCGTTCACTCCCGCACGTCGCGATGATGATGGTGCCGGAGCCGTGGTCCAACCACGAGACGATGGACGATACGAAGAAAGCTTTCTATGAATACCACAGCACGCTGATGGAGCCATGGGATGGTCCGGCGGCAATGGCGTTCACCGACGGCACGCAGATCGGCGCGATCCTTGACCGCAACGGCTTGCGTCCGGCACGCTACTATGTGACGAAGGACGATCATATCATCCTTGGTTCCGAGGCGGGCACAGTGCCAATCGAACCGGAGAACATCCTATATAAAGACCGTCTTCGTCCAGGCCGCATGCTCCTCGTGGACACGAAGGAAGGCCGCATCATTTCCGACGAGGAAGTGAAAGCCGCGATCGCAGGCGAGCAGCCATACCGCGAGTGGTTGAACGAGCACCTGATCGGTCTCGACGATCTGCCGGACGCGCCGGAACTGCCGGAGCCGGACCATGAGTCTGTCGAGCGTCGTCAGCAGGCGTTCGGTTACACGTTCGAAGATGTGCGCAAAGTGCTGGAGCCGATGGCGGGCAGCGGCGTAGAGCCGATCGCTTCCATGGGTTACGACGCGCCGCTGGCCATTCTGTCGGAACGCCCGCAGCGTCTGTATAACTACTTCAAGCAGCTGTTCGCGCAAGTGACGAATCCTCCGATCGATGCGATTCGCGAGGAGATCATCACCGCGACGACGACGACGATCGGACCGGAGCGCAACTTGCTTCGACCGGAGGCGGAGAGCGCGCGTCAGATTTCGCTCGCATCGCCAGTTCTTTCTAATGAAGAATTCGCAAAATTGCGCCATGTTCGCCGTCCGGGCTTCAAGTCGATCACGCTGCCGATTCTATTCTCGGCCGCTGAAGGCGAAGAGGGCTTGCGCGCGGCGCTTGAACAGATGAACGAAGCGGCCGACCGCGTTATCGCCAAAGGCCACAACATCCTGATTCTGTCCGACCGCGGCGTAGACCGCGAGAACGCCGCAATCCCGGCGCTGCTGGCCGTCTCCGCGCTGCATCACCATTTGATCCGCGAAGGCACGCGCACGCGCGTCAGCATCCTGCTGGAGTCCGGCGAGCCGCGCGAAGTGCATCATTTCGCCCTGCTGCTCGGCTACGGCGTCAGCGCCGTGAACCCGTATCTGGCGTTCGAAACGCTCGACGACATGATCCGCCAAGGCATGCTGCGCGGCGTGACGCACGAGAAAGCGGTCAAGAACTTCATTAAAGCAGCGACGAAAGGCGTTACGAAAATTCTGTCCAAATACGGAATTTCGACGATCCAATCGTACCGCGGCGCACAAATCTTCGAAGCAGTGGGTCTGCAAGAAGAACTGATCGAGAAGTACTTCACGTGGACGCCATCGCGTATCGGCGGCATCGGCCTCGACATCGTGGCGCAAGAGACGCTGAAGCATCACAACCGGGCATTCGCCGAGCAGGAAGGCCGTGTGAAGGAGCTTGACTCCGGCGGCGAATACCAATGGCGTAAAGACGGCGAAGACCACCTGTTCAGCCCGCAGACGATCCATACGCTGCAGATGGCTTCGCGTACGAATAACTATGAGCAGTACAAGAAATTCTCCGCGATGGTGCAAGGCGAAGACAAGAAGCATCTGACGCTTCGCTCGCTGCTGGACTTTAACTTCGATGCCCAGCCGGTACCGCTCGACGAGGTCGAATCCGTGGAATCGATCGTGAAGCGTTTCAAGACGGGCGCGATGTCGTTCGGCTCCATCAGCAAGGAAGCGCACGAAGCGCTTGCAATCGCGATGAACCGCATTGGCGGCAAGTCCAACACGGGCGAAGGCGGCGAAGATCCGGCACGCTTCATCCCGGACGCGAACGGCGATTCCCGCCGCAGCGCGATCAAGCAGGTAGCATCCGGTCGCTTCGGCGTCACGAGCAACTACCTCGTCAATGCCGACGAGATCCAGATCAAGATGGCGCAGGGCGCGAAGCCGGGCGAAGGCGGTCAGCTGCCAGGACGCAAAGTCTACCCTTGGGTTGCCGAAGTCCGTGGTTCGACGCCAGGCGTAGGTCTCATCTCGCCACCGCCGCACCATGATATCTATTCGATCGAGGACTTGGCGGAGCTGATCCACGACCTGAAGAACGCGAACCCTCGTGCTCGCATTAACGTCAAGCTTGTATCCGAAGTCGGCGTAGGTACGATCGCAGCAGGCGTTGCCAAAGGCCGCGCGGACGTCATTCTCGTATCGGGTTATGACGGCGGCACCGGCGCTTCGCCGCTGGCATCGATCCGTCACGCAGGTTTGCCGTGGGAGCTTGGTCTTGCCGAGACGCACCAGACGCTCATCCTGAACAACCTCCGCGACCGCGTCGTGGTGGAGACGGACGGCAAAATCATGAACGGCCGCGACCTTGCAATCGCAGCGCTGCTCGGCGCCGAAGAATACGGCTTCTCGACGGCACCGCTCGTCGTATTGGGCTGTATTATGATGCGCGTGTGCCAGCTGGATACTTGTCCGGTCGGCGTCGCGACGCAGAACCCGGAGCTGCGCAAGAAGTTCATGGGCGATCCGAGCCACATGGTCAACTACATGCTCTTCGTCGCGCAAGAGTTCCGCGAGATCATGGCGCAGCTGGGCTTCCGCACGGTGAACGAGATGGTCGGCCGTGTCGATCGTCTGAAGACGAAAGACCTGATCGATCATTACAAGCTCAAAGGCATCGACCTGACGCCGCTGCTGCATCAAGTCGAGCTGCCGGAAGGCTCCGAGCGTTATCAAGTGCAGGAGCAGAACCACCTGCTGCACGAGTCGCTCGACATGCAGAAGCTGCTGCCGGCAGCGCAGCCTGCGCTTGAGAGCGGCGAGCAAGTACGCGCGACGTTCCCGATCGCGAACACGAACCGCGTTGTTGGCACGATCGTGGGCAGCGAAGTGACGCGCCGATATGGTGCGAAAGGTCTGCCGGAAGACACGATCTCGTTCCACTTCGTCGGCTCCGCAGGTCAAAGCTTCGGTGCGTTCGTGCCGAAGGGCATCACGCTCTCCATCGAGGGTGATTCCAACGACTACGTCGGCAAAGGCCTCTCGGGCGGCAAGATCATCGTCGCGCCGTCGCCGAAAGCGACCTTCAAGTCGGAGGACAACGTCATTATCGGCAACACCGCGTTCTACGGCGCGACGAGCGGCGATGCGTACATTCGCGGCATCGCGGGCGAGCGCTTCGCGGTCCGTAACTCCGGCGTGCGCGTCGTCGTCGAAGGCGTGGGCGATCACGGCTGCGAGTACATGACCGGCGGACGCGTCGTCGTTCTCGGCGGTACGGGCCGTAACTTCGCGGCCGGTATGTCTGGCGGCGTAGCCTATGTCCTGGACGAAGCAGGCGAATTCTACAACAACTGCAACCTCGAGATGGTCCTGCTCGAGCGTGTCGAGACCGAAGCCGAAGCAGCCGAGCTGCGCGGCATGATCGAACGCCACGTGCAGAACACGGGCAGCGAAGTCGGCGACCGCGTCCTGAGCGATTGGTCGACCTACCTGCAGAAGTTCGTCCGCGTTATTCCGAAGGACTACAAGCGGATGCTCGAGCAGATCGAGAAAGTCGAAGCAACCGGCCTCACTGGCGATGCAGCTCTTCTGGCGGCTTTCGAAGCCAATATGAAAGAACTGGCCCGGGTTGGCGGGAATTAATACAAGTAACAAAAAGAGAGCCTCTAGATGGCTCTCTTTTTGTTTACTCGCCATCATACGACAAAAATAGAACGGCATTCTATGGAATAGCATCTCAAGCTTCGACACATTCTGTAGCAAGAATGCGGTATAATAAATCCGTAAAATTAGAGAGAAAGTGTTACAGATTGGAGACAAGGGAGAGACGGTACATGGGGATGGCGGAGCATTCAAAGGTTGTAAGGTTGAAGCAGGAAGAGAAGAGACCGATCTCGCTCGACATCCATACGGTACTCATGCAATTAGGGCTGCGAGAGAAATGGGAAGCGAAAATGCAACGGCAGAATACGCCGGAGACAAAATAGAGATGATACCGTTTGCGGCTTCGGAGGAAGACTTTATTCCTAGAAGCCGCTTTCCTATTCATAGGAGAGGCACTTCGACAAAAAAAGAGGAAAATAGCCCCAAAAATACGACAGCCTTTGAAAAATGGATTGGCTATACTGAATGAGGTCGAGCAGGCGGCATGAAGCCGCTGAACCATGAAGAAGGCGGGAACTAGAGAATGGATCACCCGAAGAGCTCTCCAGAATCAGAAAAGACACAGAGGAAAATGGTGTTATGTATCGCAGACATTGTCGATCAGCTCGGTATAGATCGTAATAAGCTACCGGCCGAGTTCGTGCGGGTGAGCATAAATAAAGAAAGACGCGGGAATAAAACCATAGCCCGGCAAACCGTGCCTGGCTATGGTTTTATTCCCGCGTATAGGATGCGCGAGGCTTAAGGTTTCATCATGCGTTCCGCGCGGACGAATGCAATGAAACGACGCGCTTCATCGGCGGAGAGTTTCATGCCGTCGATCGTAAGATCGTATTTATCGAGAAGTTCTTCGTCAGACAGCTCCAGCTGGTCAACGAAATCCTTAATCGGTTCATCTAGCGTCATTTGGGTCGAGTTCGTTCGGCCTACAAGGTAATCAACAGACACGTGGAACAGATTAGCGAACTTCAGCAAGGTCTCGCTATCGGGTTCCCGGCGGTTCTTCTCATAGTGCGAAAGAGCTGCACGCGAGATCCCCAGAGAGCCGGATGTCTGTTCCTGCGTCCACCCCCGATCCTCCCTCAATTTCGCAATACGGCTGCCAATATTCATAAAACGCCTCCTAAATTACTGCTCGTTCTTTCATATTAATACGAAACGCTTACAATTGCATTGAATGCGACGAAATGTCGCAAACTTGCAAAAACTATGAAAAACGTATTGACTTGTTACGTTCTGTATCGTAAAGTAAACCTTGCAACAGATACACACTGTATCATAAATTATTTCCTGCGCTAAAACGACCTATACATTCAATTTCAAACTAAATTTTTATTATGCATGTCGTTTCGTCAAAAAACGAAGCGTAGCTTGAAAATCAATATTAATTGGAGGCTTGGGACGTGGAACTTAAGCGATACCTGCAAGTTATTCAGAAAAAATTATGGCTTATCGCATTAATTGTCTGTTGCGCGGTAGTTTTGTCGGTTGTGAAATCGGTCTTTTTCTCGACGCCGGTCTATGAGGCTGAAGCGAAACTAATCGTCAACCAAACGACGCAAACCGAGGGTCAAGAAGAGGAACCGACGATTAACTCGGTCCAGACGAATATTATGCTGATCAATACATATAAGGAGATTCTTCTTACAGCCGCTATCTTAGGCAAAGTCTCCGAGCAATATCCGCAGCTCGAAGCGAGCGCGAGAGAAATTTCGGCGCGCACGACGGTCAGCGCCGCGGCTGAATCGCAAGTGATGCGTTTGACATACCGGGATACGTCCTATAAGAACGCAGTTATGGGTGTCAACGGCATTGCAAAGGTCTTCCAAGAACAAATTCCTTCCATTATGAAAATTAACAACGTGACGATCTTGAATGAAGCGTCTGCTGACGAACCGGCTGCGCCGATCAACTACAATCCCGTCATGAGTGTTCTCCTGAGCTTTATTGTCGCATTGATCGCTTCCGTCACACTCGTGTTCTTCATTGACTACCTGGACAATACGTTTAAAACGGAACAAGAGCTGGAAGAAGAGTTGGGCTTGCCGGTCTTGGCTCTCATCACGAAGAACGACAAGGAAGATCGCAAATATAGGAACAACGCGAAAACTTCTTTAATGGAGGAAGGTAAATATGCCACGATCAACCAGTAACCGTCTTATCGCGCTCGCCAATCCGAGCTCTCCGAACTATGAATCATACCGGACGTTAAGAACGAACATTCAGTTCTCCTCCGTTAATATTCCGACTAAGGTCATCATGGTTACTTCCTCCCAGAAGGGAGAGGGGAAAACGATGACGGCAAGCAATCTGGCCGTCGCGTATGCGCAGGACGGCAAGCGGGTGCTGCTTGTTGATACGGATCTCCGCAATCCTTCTCTGCACAATGTATTCTCGCTTACGAATCGCGCCGGACTTTCGAGCGTGCTGGCCAATCAGGCTGGTTGGCAGGAAGTTATTCGGGACACGGGGGTCGAGAACCTCTCTATCCTGACTTCCGGACCGATTCCGCCGAATCCGTCCGAATTGCTAGGGTCCAGCCGCATGCAAGGATTAATGGAAGACTTGAAGGAACGATACGATATCATTATCGCCGATACGACATCGGTAGTTGCGGTTACGGATACTCTCGTGCTTAGTCCGTTATGCGATGGCGTCGTCCTGGTCGTGGCGGCTGGCAAGGTGGAAAAGGATTTCGTCAAGAAAGCCAAAGCCAACCTGGAGCACGCGAATGCAAGAATTCTCGGTCTGGTGCTAATTAAAAGCAGCCGCAAAGATCCGGGGATGATCAAGCAGGCGAAGTAGTTTTGGCGCATGCCTCCGAACTGCATAGCTTCAGGTAATGTCTACTATACCTTTATCATTGTAGGCACTCGATTACGCTGTGGGTGGCAAACCTTAGACTTCCATAGTCAATGGTGTAATGTGAGGATGGGTTAAATGCCCTTTAATTGGATAAAAGAAGATAAATTATGCCCTTTATCCAAGGGCATGATTTATGTTTTTTTATGGAAATAAACAAGATAGGGTGATGGTAATGAGAAAAGTAAGAAAAGCGATCATTCCCGCAGCAGGGCTTGGCACTAGATTTCTCCCCGCAACAAAAGCTATGCCTAAAGAAATGCTCCCAATCGTAGATAAACCTACTATTCAGTACATCGTCGAAGAGGCCATCGCTTCCGGGATTGAAGACATCATTATTGTCACCGGTAAAGGGAAGCGCGCGATCGAAGACCATTTCGACCATGCGTTCGAGTTGGAAAATAACTTGTTCAGCAAGGGGAAATTCGAGCTGCTGGATGAAGTGCGGCGATCTTCAAACGTTGACATTCACTACATTCGTCAAAAAGAAGCGAAAGGACTTGGACACGCCGTATGGTGCGCCCGCAATTTCATTGGTGACGAGCCGTTCGCCGTCCTGCTCGGCGACGATATCGTGCAGGCGGAGACGCCATGCGTTAGACAACTCGCGGAGCAATACGAGCGCACAGGCAAGTCGGTCATCGGCGTGCAGTCCGTTCATCCTGAGCATACCGATCGTTACGGCATCGTCGATCCGCTGGAGGCTATTGGCAGGCTTTATCAAGTCAATCGTTTCGTTGAGAAACCTAAAAAAGGCAACGCTCCATCGAATCTTGCCATCATGGGACGCTACGTCTTGACTCCCGAAATCTTCGAATTCCTGGAGGAACAGGAGATTGGCGCCGGCGGAGAGATTCAGCTAACCGATGCGATTCAGAAGCTGAACGAGAAACAAGGCGTTTACGCGTATGATTTCGAAGGCGTGCGTTACGATGTGGGCGAGAAACTGGGCTTTATTCTGACAAGCGTCGATTTTGCGCTTCGCAACGAAGAGCTTCGCGCTCCGCTGCTGGATGCATTAGAAGAGATCGTGCACAAGCAAAAACTGGATGAACTTCTGGTAAGCCGAGGTGATCGAGTATGAGCTTGAGGAATCATACGAATGCCGATGTGAAAGCAGCGCCGCGTTCGCTCACGTTGAACAACGCGGTGAAGCGGACCTTGGATGTTACGGGCGCGTTCTTCGGACTTATCTTCCTGCTGCCCGTCATGATTCTGATCGCCATCTTGATCAAAACCAATGATCCCAAAGGCAGCGTATTCTTCAAGCAGAAACGGATCGGTCAACACGGTAACGTATTCGGCATCTACAAATTCCGTTCGATGGTTAGCAACGCGGAGGAGCGGCTGAAGCAAGACCCAGCGCTTTACGCGAAATACATCGCCAATAACTATAAGCTGGATCAGGACGAAGATCCGCGTATCACGAACATCGGCCGGTTCCTGCGGAAGACGAGCCTAGACGAACTGCCGCAGCTGGTAAATGTACTCAAGGGTGAGATGAGTCTTGTCGGCCCGCGTCCGGTGGTCAAGGACGAACTGATCGAGTACGGCAATCGCGTATCGGAATTTTTATCCGTCAAGCCCGGCGTAACCGGATATTGGCAGGTATGCGGCCGAAGCGACGTCGGTTACCCGGAGCGCGTCGATTTGGAACTGCATTACGTCTACCACCAATCGGTCTTCTTCGACATTAAAATCCTATTCAAAACCGTATGGACCGTATTGCTCAAAAGAGGCGCCTACTAATATTCGTTCTGTGAGGTACTAGATGAAAATCGCAATTGTGCATGACTGGCTGGTTACCTATGCCGGTTCCGAGAAAGTGCTTGAACAACTGATCCATTTGTATCCGGATGCGGATATATTCTCTACCGTTGATCATCTGCCAACCGGCGAACGCGGGTTTATTAAGAACAAGCCGGTCACGACGTCATTTATTCAGAAACTCCCGATGAGCAAGAAAAAATATCGCACCTATTTACCATTCATGCCGCTTGCCGTCGAACAGTTCGATCTTTCGTCCTACGACTTGATCATCTCCAGCTCGCACGCTGTGGCAAAAGGCGTGATCACCGGTCCGACGCAGCTGCATATCTCATACGTCCATTCACCGATCCGGTACGCCTGGGATTTACAGCACCAATATTTGAAGGAATCCGGCTTGGATAAAGGCGCGAAGGGCCTTGTCGCCAAATGGATGCTGCATAAAATGCGGCTGTGGGATGCAAGAACGGCGAATGGCGTCGATCATTTTATCTCCAATTCGGGCTTTATCGCCAAACGAATTTATAAGACGTACCACCGTGAAGCGCATGTGATTTATCCGCCCGTCGAGGTGGACCGATTCCAGTTCGGCGCTGCCAAACAAGACTACTACCTGACCTTCTCCCGCATGGTGCCGTACAAAAAAATCGACCTCATCGTCGAAGCATTCTCGACCATGCCGGATAAGAAGCTGATCGTCATTGGCGATGGTCCGGATTTCAACAAGGTGAAGTCCAAAGCAGGCCCTAACGTTCAACTGCTCGGTTTCCGTCCGACGAGCGAAGTGATCGAATACGTGAAGAACGCCCGGGCGTATGTGTTCGCGGCCGAGGAAGACTTCGGCATCAGCATCGTGGAAGCCCAGTCGGCCGGCACGCCTGTCATTGCTTACGGCAGAGGCGGCGCGCTCGAAATCGTGCGGGGGATGGATACCGCTCGTCCGACCGGCATTTTCTTCGATGAACAGACCGTTGATTCGATCGTCGACGCGGTTGAGAGATTCGAGCAGCACGAAGACGCTATTGATTACTACGCTTGCAAGGAGAATGCGGTTCGCTTCTCGACCGAAAGGTTCAGGGATGAATTCAAGTCTTTCGTTGATGAGAAATTGGGCGTCCGCGTCACAAAATTACCGGCTGAGGGTGTATTCGTTTGATTAAAGTCATGTATTTCGGTCATCAAACCGATATGGCCGGAGGCGAAATCAGCCTTCTGCAGCTCATTGACAGCATCGACAAAACTGCCGTCAAACCCGAGATTATTATCCCTGGTCCGGGCCGGTTCAAAAACGAACTGGAGAAGCGGAGGGAACTGAAGAAGCACGAGCTTGACTTGCCCGACGAATTCGTGAAAGGAACGGCTCAATCGTATGAATCGGGAGGCATCGCCAAGAAAGCGTACAACGTCGTTCACTTGGTCAAAACCGCGCTGCAGCTGCGCAGCATTCTGAAGCAGGAGAAGCCGGACATTCTGCACACGAACACGTTGAAGGCGGCGGTCATCGCGACGATCGCGACGTTCATGGGGAAGACGAAACATATCTATCACGACCGGACGCATACGTACAACGTGGCCAACCGAATGGTCTACCGCAGAGCGGAAAAAATCATTGCAATCTCGGATTTTGTCCGCAGCAAGTATGAAGGGTTGGATAAATCGAAGATCGTTCGCGTCTACAACGGCGTTAAGAACAAGCAGCTGGGCAAAGACGAATTTCAGCTTCGCGAGGCGTATGGCATAGGCGGCGATGAGGTGCTGATCGGCGTTGTAGGACGAATCGTGCCGTGGAAGGGTCACCGGACATTCATTGAAGCGGCGATCAACCTCATGAAGGGGTCCTCGCAGAAGTTCAAATTCATCATCATCGGCTCGGCAGAAATCGAAGCGTCGGAAGGCTACGAGAAAGAAATCAAGCAATTGATTGACAACTCTGGCTTTAAAGAACACTTTATCTTCACGGGCTACCGCACCGACGTGCAAAACTTGATGAGCCAGCTGAACGTCCTGGTTGTACCCTCAATCGAAGAGGAAGCATTCGGGCGCGTCATCATCGAAGGTCAGATGAGCAATGTCATCGTCGTGGCCAGCCGCATTGGCGGCATACCGGAGCTGATCGTGGATAATGAGACCGGTTTGCTGTTCCGGCCTGGCGATTCCGGCGAATTGACGGAGAAGCTGCTGGGCATCCTCCGTGATCCGGAGCGGGCGCTGCGGATTCGGGATAAAGGCTATGCGTCGGCGCACGAAAACTTCAACATCGATATTCATTCCGCGAGAATCAAACGCGTCTACGAGGATCTTCATTATGGTAGCTAATATCCGGCACAATCGAACGCTAATCCTGACGTTGTTGACCGCCGTGCTCGGCGGCGCGGTGCTTGGGGTTAGCAGCAACAACATGATATTGCTTGGGCTTGTCGCCGGTGCCGTCCTTTTCGTCGCGTTGTTCGCGGCCTGCCTGGTCAATATCGAGGTATGGCTCGTCAGCTACGCGATCGCCTTGACGCTTCTCCCGCAAACGAATGTCGCCGGAATGCCGGTCCAATTCGGGGATCTCCTCTTCCTGATCGGCCTGTTGATTTTCATGTACCGGCTGAAACGCTTAAAAGGCAGCATGATCTTGACGGCGACGTTCCTGTTCGTCGTGGCGGTTATCGTATCGGTGCTTGGCGTGTTTCGCTATAATCCCGGCATGGCGTTCACGAGCTTCCTGAACGCAGGCCGCATTATCGAGGTCGTCTTCCCGGTGTTCCTCCTGTCGACGTACGATCGTATCCGGTACGACCGGGTCGTCAAGTGGTTTCTGAGCTTGGCGGTGCTGACCAATTTATTCGGCGTCATTCAATTCCTGATTCAGCTTCCGCTCGACTCCAAGACGGTGTGGATCGGAAGCAAGAAGTTTTATCGGGCAGCCAGTATTTTCATGGAGTCCAATAGTTTCGGCCATTTCACCGCAGCGGTCTCGATCGCGCTCAGCGTCCTGCTGTTCGAGAAGAGCAGACTCCCCGCGGTCCAAGCGATCAAAGGCTGGCTGCTTCCGACGGGTCTGGTCATCAGCATTCTCGCTTGTCTGCTCACCTTCTCCAGAGGCGCCATGGCCATCTACCTGATCGGGATTATCTTCTACGCGCTTATCACGCGAAGAGGGAGCGTCTTGATCAAGTTGGCCTTCACAATCTGCATTCCGCTAGCGGGGCTGTTCCTCATCAATCCGGAAGTGTACCAGCTGCTTGCGGGCCGCATCACGATGACGGTTGCCAACATGTTCACCGATTTCGATTCAGTCAGCGGCGGCCGGGTGGATTCGTGGTCCTTGGCCTTCGACGTCATCGGGCAGAACCTGCTCACGGGCATTGGGTATAAGAATACCGTCGAGTACTTCCTTCTCTATTACGGCGAAGCGAGGGCAGGGGACAACAACTATATTACGATCCTGCTCGAACTCGGCGTTACGGGATTTGTCGCATTTCTGTTCATGTCGATCGGGTTGATCTTCTGGCTCGCGAAGAAGAAAGAACGGATCAACGCGGCGATGCAATCGATTTTGCTCTCGGTTTGGGTGGCTACGCTCATCCAAATGTTCGTGCTGGACTCCTTCACGTTTTGGAGATCGCTAACCATACTGTTCGTTTTCATAGGGATTATGTTGTCGTACAAACCAATTAAAAAGGAAGTCTCGTTATGACAAGTCTTAATTTCGTGGTGGTTGGATGGGAGTTGAATTACTCTCGCACACGCATCTTGACGAGGAATTCGAGCATGGCCTTTCGAGAAGTCAGCCTAAACAAGAAGGGCAACCTGTTCGTCAACTATTGGACCGTCGTCAAGAAGCTGTCGGGACTGCTGTTTAAAACAAAAGTCGTCTATATCCCCGCGTTGAATCAGGGAAGCGCGCCGATTTCCATTTTGCTCTCGAAGCTGATGGGCAGAAAGGTCATTACGGATATGTTGATTTCCTCCTTCGATACCGTGACCGACGACCGGAAGATCGCGAAGAAACGTTCCTTGCGCGCGCTCAAAGCGTACGTGGCGGATTATGTCTGCGTGAAGCTGTCC
Source organism: Paenibacillus aurantiacus (assembly GCF_042431225.1). Taxonomy (NCBI): domain Bacteria; kingdom Bacillati; phylum Bacillota; class Bacilli; order Caryophanales; family Paenibacillaceae; genus Paenibacillus; species Paenibacillus aurantiacus. The sequence goes on from NZ_JBHMDO010000055.1 coordinate 19,649, forward strand.
GACAAAATCATCTGCGATACGGAGAAGCACAAAGAGTACTTCGTCGAGCATTACAAGTGCGGGGAAGACAAAGTGCTCGTCATTCCGGTCGGTTCCGAAGACATTTTCAAGCCGATTCCGGTCAAGCGGTACCGGGAAGACAGCTTCAATGTGCTGTTCTACGGCGGGTTCTCCCCGATGCACGGCATCGACAAAATCCTGATGGCGGCCAAAGAACTCGACGGTAAGGAGAACGTCCATTTCGTCCTCGTGGGCGGCGGGCAAACGAAGGACGAGATGCTCCAGCTGGCGGACCGACTGCGGCTCACCAACGTGGAATTTATCGACTTCGTGCCCTACGAGCAGCTGCCGGCGTTCATCAATTCGTTCGACGCGGGTCTTGGCATCTTCGGCGAGACTGGTAAAGCGTTCCGCGTCGTGCCGAATAAAGTGTATCAGATGGCCAGCTGCGGCAAAGCGATCATTACGCTCGACACGCCGGGCATTCGGGAAGTGTTCAGCGACGATCGGGACATCGTTCTCGTTCCCACGCAGGAGAACAACGCACAGGGAATCGCCAAACAAATCATGCGCTTGAAGCAAGACATGGCCGCGACGAACTCGATTGGCGACGCGGCATACGCCTTGATGGAGCAGCGGTTGTCGCATCCGTACCTGCAGGCTTGCTTTGAGCAAGCGGTAGCGGGACTTGAAGGTGGACGCCGATGAGCGCGGAGGTCGAAGCTGGAGACGTACTCTCCAAGACGATTAACCGGATCAAAAAGGATATATTCGTTTACGGTCCGGCACTACTTATACCGGCGCTGCTGAACTTGTTCTCCACGTCGGTGTACACTCGGATTTTCTCCCCGGATAGTTATGGCGACTATGCGTTACTGCTTAGCACGGCGCTGCTGATGACGACGCTGGTCTCGCAATGGATGCAGCAGTCGGTCCAGCGCTACAGACCGCTGTACAAGAGCCGGGACGAATTGGGCGATTTCAACGCGAAGCTGCGCAACGTGCTGGTCGGGATCATGCTGCTGGTGCTCGCGCTAGGCGCGGCCGCCTATCCGTTGGTGCAGGCGTACTCGAATATGACGACCGCCGTCTACGCATGCGTGCTGCTGCTCATCGCCACGCAGACGCTGTATCTGGTGTGCAGCGCGGTGCTGCAGTCGGATTTGAATTCCAAGACATACCGCAAGGTGAATATCGCCGGAGCCGTGCTTAAGCTCGGATTGGCCCTGCTCTTCATCTATGCGCTTTACAAGAATACGCTCAGCATCTTTATCGCGCTGATCGCGACGAACCTAATCGTGCTGATCCCGATGCTTAGGCTGACGGTGCTCAGCCGGAAGGAGAAGGCGACGGAGCGGGCGAGCTTCGGCAGTACGCTTGCGTTTGCCAAGCAATTCGCATTTTACGGATTTCCGATGGTCGGCTGGTTTCTAGGCAATTCGTTGCTCAATCTATGCGACCGCTATATCATCGGTTTCTTCTACAGCAGCCGCGAGGTCGGCATTTATATCGCGAATTACTCCATTGTCACGTCCAGCATCGGTTTGATTTGCAGTCCGCTGCTGACGGCGGCGCATCCGCTGTTCATGAACGCCGCGAGCCAAAGCGGCGTGACGACGAAGCAATTCGAGAAGCTGATTACGATGTTTTCCAAGGTACTGCTGCTCTTCACGATTCCGATCGTCGGATTCGTGACCGTCTACCGCTACGAAATTTGCCGTATTCTGCTCGGTGAAGCGTACACGGAGGGGGCGCTGCTCATTCCGCTGGCACTGGTCAGCGTGCTGCTGTGGAACTTGTCCATGTACGGACACAAAGGCTATGAAGTGCGGGAGAAAACGCGTTGGATGCTCGTCTTCGTCCTGACGTCGGCGGTCGTGAATACGGCACTGAACTTCCTTCTCGTGCCGCCGCTCGGATACCTCGGCGCCGCGATCGCGGCGATCGGCGGAACCTTCACTTACTGCTTCCTGGTGCATATCAATTCCAAGCGGTTCATCGCTTGGCGCTTACCATGGGCGTCGATTGCGAGGGCGGCTGGCACGACCGCGGTCATGGCCGCGCTGCTCCTCCTGGTGAAAGAGTTCTTCGATGGCGGTACGTGGGCGCAGCTGATCGTCGGAGGGGTGCTTGCAGCCCCGATCTATGCCGCGGGACTGATCGTCACGAAAGAGATCGACCTCAAACGAATCGCACCGCTCGCGAAGAAGCGGGCGAATAAAAAAGTATTGGAGCGTGGATTGGAATGAAAGGCATTATTCTTGCAGGCGGTACGGGTTCCCGGTTGTATCCATTGACGAAAGTAACGAACAAGCACCTGCTGCCAGTTGGCAAATATCCGATGATTTATCACTCGATCGATAAGCTGATCGCGGCAGGCATTCAAGATATTCTGATCGTGACCGGCCGCGACCATATGGGCGACGTGGTCAATCTGCTTGGCAGCGGCTACGAATTCGGCGCGACATTCTCCTACAAGGTGCAGGACCAGGCAGGCGGCATTGCTCAAGCGCTAGGACTTGCGCAAAGTTTTGTCAAGGACGAACCGATGGTGGTTATCTTGGGCGACAACATTTTCGCCGACGATTTGACGACGTACGTGGAGAACTTCAAGCGTCAAGGTACCGGGGCGAAAATTTTGCTCAAAGAAGTGCATGATCCCGAGCGTTACGGCGTGGCCGAGCTGAACGGCAACCTTATCGTGGGCATCGAGGAGAAGCCGAAGCAGCCGAAGAGCGCTTACGCAGTAACCGGCATCTACATGTATGACGCCAACGTGTTCAACGTCATCCGGACGCTGAAGCCGTCGGGCCGCGGCGAACTGGAGATCACGGACGTGAACAACGCCTACATCCAATCGGGCACATTGACCTATGATCTGATGAGCGGCTGGTGGACCGATGCGGGTACGCACGAATCGTGGGCGCATGCCAACGAGCTCGTACGCAACCATCAATTCGACTTGAATTTCGGAAAAGAAGCCGTCGCGGCAAAGTAATCCGACCGAAGGAGACATGGAGCTTGAAAATCATAGAGACGAAGCTGAGTGGCGTGCTCGTGATCGAAACTGCCGTGTTCGGCGATCATCGCGGCTTCTTCACCGAAAGCTACAATAAAAAAACATTCCACGAAGCGGGGATTACCCACGACTTCATTCAGGATAACCATTCTTATTCGGCGGAGGCCGGCACGCTGCGCGGACTGCACTACCAACTCGCGCCGAAAGCGCAGACCAAGCTGGTACGTGTTGCCGCAGGCGCGATCTATGACGTCGTCGTCGATATCCGCCAAGGTTCGGAGACGTTCGGCCAATGGGTAGGCGTCATCATCAGCGAGAGCAACAAACGCCAGATTCTCGTGCCGAAAGGCTTCGCGCACGGTTTCTGCACGCTGACGCCGCATACGCAGGTGATGTATAAGGTCGATGAGCTGTATTCGAAAGAGCACGATCGCGGCATTCTGTGGTCCGATCCGAATCTGGGCATCGATTGGCCGACGTCCAAGGTTGTCCTATCCGGCAAGGATACGGTTCATCCGGGACTGAAAGACGCGGAAATCAACTTTACGATATAGGAGACAAGAGACATGAACCTATTGGTAACGGGTGGAGCAGGATTCATCGGGAGCAACTTTATCCGCTATATGATCGATAAATATCCGCATTACACGATCGTCAACTATGATGTGCTGACGTATGCGGGCAATCTGGAGAATCTCGCATCGGTTGAGAAGCATCCGAACTATCATTTCATTAAGGGCGACATTGGCGACAAGACGCTCGTCAACGACACGGTGAAGAACTACGCTATCGATATCATCGTCAACTTCGCGGCGGAATCGCACGTGGACCGGAGCATTACCGAGCCGGATATCTTCATCAAAACGAACGTGCTCGGCACGCAAGTGCTGCTGGACGCGGCGAAGGACCATAATCTGCGCAAATACGTACAAATCTCCACCGACGAAGTGTACGGATCGCTCGGCGAGACGGGGTACTTCACAGAAGAGACGCCATTGGCGCCGAATAGTCCGTATTCGGCCAGCAAGGCGGGTGGAGACCTGCTTGTCCGCGCGTACCATGAGACGTACGGATTGAACGTCAACATTACGCGTTGCTCGAACAACTACGGACCGTTCCATTTTCCAGAGAAGCTGATTCCGCTCATGGTGACTAATGCGCTTGAAGGCAAAGATCTGCCGGTCTACGGCGACGGCTTGAACGTGCGCGATTGGCTGCACGTGATGGACCATGCTTCCGCGATCGATTTGGTCATCCATGACGGCAGACCAGGCGAAGTGTACAACATCGGCGGACATAACGAGCGGACGAACATTACGATCGTCAAACTCATTCTCGAGCTGCTGGGCAAGACGGAGGAGCAAATCCGCTTCGTCGAGGATCGCAAAGGCCACGACCGCCGCTACGCGATCGACCCGGCGAAACTGACCGGCGAGCTCGGCTGGGTACCGAAGTACACGTTCGAGACGGGCATTAAAGAGACCGTGCAATGGTACCTGGACAATAAATATTGGTGGTCGCGCATCAAGAACGGCGATTACATGAACTATTACGAGCAGCAGTACGGTGCGAAGCTCCATGGCTAAGGGGAAGGCGCTCATAACCGGCGCGCAGGGACAGCTCGGCCAAGATCTTGTCGCTGCTTTGACCAAGCTTGGCTATGAAGTCAAAGGCTGCGGCAGAGGCGAATTGGACATTACGAACTACGAGGAGACGAAATCGATTGTAGCCAGCTTCTGTCCGGATGTCATCGTGCACGCCGCCGCGTACACCAAAGTCGATCAGGCCGAGACCGATCAGGAGACGGCTTACCAAGTGAACGCATACGGCTCGCGCAACCTGGCCGTGGCTGCGGAGAACGTTGGCGCGAAGCTGGTCTACGTCAGCACCGACTACGTATTCAACGGGCAGGGGAGCGAACCGTACGACGAGTTCCAACCGACGATGCCGATCAATGTGTACGGGCGCACGAAGCTGGCCGGCGAACAATTCGCCCAACAATTCTGCTCGAAGCATTTCATCGTGCGTACTTCGTGGGTGTACGGACCGAACGGCGCCAACTTCGTCAAGACGATGCTGAAACTCGCCGATGAGCGGGACACGATCAGCGTTGTGAGCGACCAAATCGGCTGTCCGACGTTTACGCACGACCTTGTGGATACGATATGTAACCTAATTGAAACCGAAAAGTACGGTGTGTATCACGTATCCAATGCCGGACACTGCTCTTGGTACGAATTCGCGCAAGCCATATTCGAACTCGCCGGCAAGCCGGTTGCCGTGGAGCCTGTCGGCACGGATCAGTTCCCGAGGCCGGCGAAGCGGCCGTCTTACTCGGTCTTCGACCACAAGGCGCTGGCATACAATGGCTTCCCGCCGATGCGCCACTGGAAGGACGCGCTGGCCGAGTTTATCCGGAATTACGCGTGAACCGTCAACAACGATGATGAAAGGAGAGACGTCATGAAACTCGTACTTCTCTCGGGCGGATCGGGCAAGCGGCTATGGCCGTTGTCCAACGATTCGCGATCCAAACAATTTTTGAAGGTGCTGACCGACCCGCAAGGGATGGCCGAATCCATGGTACAGCGTGTGTGGCGCCAGCTCGGCGCGGCCGGATTGAGCCGCGACAGTCATATCGCGACAAGCAAAGCGCAAGTCGAAGTGATGCAGAGCCAGCTAGGCTACGAGACGCCGCTCATCGTGGAGCCGGAACGTCGGGATACCTTCCCGGCCATTGCCTTGGCTGCCACCTATCTCTACTCCGTTCAAGGGGTTGGCCTTCAGGAGACGATCGCGGTGCTTCCGGTCGATCCGTACGTAGAAGAGGCGTTTTTCCATAAGGTCAAGCAATTGGACGACGTTCTGCATGAGTCAGGCGCCGACCTGGCGCTGATCGGGGTAACGCCGACCTATCCTTCGGAAAAGTACGGCTATATCATTCCGACGGCCGAGGGCGCTGCTGGTACAACAAGCTATCGTCGGGTCAGCCGCTTCACCGAGAAGCCGCGCGAGGCAGATGCCGTCCGGTTGATCGAAGAAGGCGCGCTGTGGAACTGCGGCGTGTTCGCGTTCAAGCTTGATTACATCATTAACATGCTGATCGCGCTCGAGCTGCCAATTCAATATGACGAGATGGCGAAGCAGTACATGAAGCTGCCCAAAATCAGCTTCGATTACCAAGTCGTGGAGAAAGCCGGTCATATCGCGGTATCCCCGTACGACGGCACATGGCGCGATCTCGGCACCTGGAACACGCTGACCGACGAGATGGAGCACAAGGTGCTCGGCCGCGGGATCGTCAGCGAGGATTGCGAGAATACGCATCTGATCAACGAGCTGGACATTCCGGTCACGATTCTCGGCTTGTCGAACGTCGTCGTCGCGACGAGCCCGGACGGGATCCTCGTCAGCGAGAAGGCGTCCAGTCCGAGAATCAAGGAAGTGTTAAACGGAATCGACAGCCGTCCGATGTTCGAAGAGCGACGTTGGGGTCATTACCGCGTCATCGATTTCTTGAAGTTAGCCGATGGCAACGAAGTGCTCACCAAGCGGATCTGCATTAAGGCCGGGCGGAATTTAAGTTATCAGTATCACGAGAAGCGCGATGAGGTATGGACGATCGTCTCCGGCAAAGGCGAATTGATCCTGAACGACGTTCGCAGCGAAGTCGCGGCAGGCGACGTGGTTAAGATCGCCCGGGGCACTCGTCACAGCATTCTTGCGTCGGAGGACCTGGAGATCATCGAAGTGCAGACCGGTTCGGAACTGGTGGAAGAAGACATTATCCGCCTAAGCGTAGGGTGGAACGAAATCATAGAGAAATGCATGTAGCGGGAGTGGATAACGATGAAAATTGCGGTTATTGGCACGGGTTATGTTGGGCTAGTCTCCGGGGTTTGCTTCTCGGAGATGGGTAACGAGGTCATTTGCGTCGATAAAGTTGAGGCCAAAGTTCAAATGTTGAACGCCGGCCAAGTACCGATCTATGAGCCAGGTCTGCAGGAGGTCATGGTGAAAAATGCGGAAGCCGGTCGCCTGTCCTTCACGACCGATCTGGGGGAAGCCGTCCGGAAGTCCGAGGTGGTCATCATCGCGGTCGGTACGCCATCGCTCCCTAGCGGCGAAGCGAATCTGAGCTTCATCGAACAGGCAGCCCGGGACATTGCGTTGTCGATGGAAGACTACAAAATCGTCGTCACGAAAAGCACGGTGCCAGTCGGTACGAACGGCAAGATCAAAGAGATCATTGCGGGACTTAGCGCGCATCCGTTCGACGTTGTGTCCGTTCCCGAATTCCTGCGGGAAGGTTCGGCCGTGCGGGATACGTTCAACCCGGACCGGATCGTCATCGGAGCGGAGAACGAAGCGGCGGCAGGACGGATCATCGAACTCCATCGTTCGCTTACGGACAACATAATCGTGACCGATATCCGCAGTGCAGAAATGATCAAATATGCATCGAACGCCTTCTTGGCGACGAAGATCTCCTTCATTAACGAGATCGCGAACATCTGCGAGAAAGTCGGCGCCGATGTCACGAGCGTGGCTGAAGGCATGGGTTACGACAACCGGATCGGACCTTCATTCCTGAAGGCGGGCATCGGTTACGGCGGTTCTTGCTTCCCGAAAGACACGCAGGCGCTTATCCAAATCGCAGGCAACGTGGATTATGAGTTCAAGCTGCTGAAGTCGGTTGTCGACGTCAATCGCGACCAGCGCTATAACATTCTGCGCAAACTGGAGACGCTGCTTGGCGATCTGAACGGGAAGATCATTGCAATCTGGGGTTTGGCCTTCAAGCCGAATACCGACGACGTCCGCGATGCGCCAGCGATCGAGATCATTCAGGAGCTGCTAAAGGCCGGTGCGTCCATCCGCGCATACGACCCGATCGCGACGGCAAACTTCCGTCAGTGGGTTGACCATGATTCGATCGCGTGGTGCTCCGGCGCGCTGGATGCGGCAGAGGGCGCAGACGCGCTGTGTCTGCTCACCGAATGGCAGGAGTTCGAGCAGGTCGATCTGAAGACGCTGCAGGAGACATTGCGGAAGCCAATTCTGATCGACGGCCGCAACGTGTATTCCGAAGAGCGGATCGCCGAGACCGGATTCGTCTACAGCTCGATCGGACGTCCGAACATGAATCGCGGGGAGAATCGCCACGCGTTCGCGCTTTAATTCAAAGCTATATGCCGGCTGGCCCACACTGCAAGGGGCCGGCTCGTCCAATGCACGGAAGCTGAAGCATCCGGCAGGCTGCGGCCCAATCGACAGATAAAGAAGGAGTATGGTGTCATGGATAAGCCAATCGCGCTCGCTACCGATAATTTCTCGAATGAAATCCGCCTTATGCTTTCGATTCTTGGCGGCGGAGGGGAAACGAGCGCCCTGCCCGATGAATGTCTATCCGGTATCGATTGGGCGCGGTTCCTGCGGATGGTCAAGCACCACCGCGTATATCCTTTGGTATATTCGAATTTGAAGAAATCGGGGGCGGAAGCCATCCCCGAGTCCGTCATGCAGTCGCTTTACGAGGATTATTGTCGGAATATCTTTCAAATGATGCGGTTGACCGCTGAGATGGAAAGAATCTGCAAGATGCTTCAATCCAGCAACATCCGAACGCTTGTCCTAAAAGGGCCAATTCTGGCCAACGCATTGTACGGCAATATTTCAATGCGAACGTCGAAGGACTTAGATATGCTAATCCCGGCCCAAGATGTGGAGCGGATGGAAGCGATCCTTCGGGAACATGGATATGACCCGACGCATGACGTGCCGCAAGTGTTGAATACGAAGAAGTGGAAGACGCATCACCTGGCCTATTCTCACAGAGACAGCGGTATCCAAATCGAGGTCCATTGGCGCCTCAATCCCAATACCGTCAAGGAGCCGACATTCGACGAATTGTGGGAACGGCGCAACACGAGCACGCTCGTCAGCACGCCGATTCATTACCTAGGCGATATGGATCTTTTCCAGTACCTGATCTCTCACGGAGCCAGACACGGATGGTTCCGCTTGCGCTGGCTGTGCGACATTCAGTGCCTGCTCCATCGTGAGGCGAACTGGGAGCTGACAGCGCGCATGTTCCGACAATATGACGCGGCTCATCTGGGCGGCCAGGCGATTATTCTGGCGAATGGATTATTGGGCGCTCCGATTCCGAAAGGACTTCGCGGTCTTGCGGCTCATCCGCTTGCGCTGCGGCTGGCCAATGATGTGCTGGCCTTCGTTCGCGATATCGTGAACCTGAGTCCAAAACCGGAGACGAAGGAGATGGCCGGGAAGTACCGCCGCTATCTATTCGCCATGATGTCCTACCGGGAGAGAGGACTGTACGTCATGAGTCAAATTTATCCGAGCAGCTGGGACGCGCAAGCGCTACCGCTGCCCAAGTCGCTGCACTTCTTGTATTTTCCGCTGCGACCGTTCTTGTGGTACTGGAGAAGGCGGAAGCAGCAGGCCGGCGGACATACCCAGACTGGTTAAAGCGTTGCTTCACGCGGTTTGGCCGTCCGGCCCCGAGGAACGCACAAACCGTTCATCAGGATGAAATGCCGCTTCGTTTGGCCGGGAGGGTGCAACGCCTTCCGGCTGAACGAAGCGGCCTTTTGCGTTTATGTCTTCTAAATTTTTCCTTCGACAAAGCAGGAAACGGGCTGTTTTTTGGAGAATAATGTAGATAAAAGGAGGCTGGATAGTTCCTGATGAAAAAGGCTGGCATAGATCGAAGGACGTTTCTTAAGGGGATGGGATTAGGTGGCTTGGCTTATTTGATCGGCTCGCATTTCAGGGCTCCAGCCCAAGTAACGGCGGCAACCGCGCAAACCGCAAGAAGCTTGAATATTCTGGACTATTTGAACAGCGATCGAAGCATCCAGGATGCAATCAACGATGTGCAAGCTGCAGGCGGAGGGGAGCTTTATTTCCCGCCGGGCATGTATTTTACGGACGATACCCTTGTAATCAAGGGCGATAATGTCATCTTGAAGGGCGCGAACAAGACCTCTTCCATCATCGCAGTAAGAAGTTTCGACATTTCGAAAAATCTGCTTGAGATCCGCAAGCCAGGCGGCAGAATCGTGAACGTCAAGATCGAAGATCTCACCCTTACTTCGGACGCAAGAAAAGCGAGTGCACGCAACAACGACACATCTTTCTACAATCATGGTATCGTGCTGGACGCTTCACATAACGTTGAATTTCAAAATATCCGCGTGGATCATTTCAACGGAGACGGCCTGCGTTTCGAAGACCGCAACGCGGAAGGCGGCCCTGATCAGGTCAGTATTACCAACAGCACGTTCGTCGCGTGCATGAATGGCCTCAATACGAACGATACGGGCCATTCGACGCATATTTATGGCGGCACCTTCGAATTCAACGCCAAGCACGGCATCAACACCGGCGGGCGGAACAGCGTGTTCATCAAGGACGCCGATCTGGAGCAGAATCATATGGCAGGCCTGCGTATTTCGCATTCCTCGAATATCGTAGTGCGCGATTGCACGTTCGAGAACAACTCGCGCAAAGTTTCGCTCAGCGACAAGAAGCATGCGCATATCGTGGTGGGGGATACGGGGGTCGCGCAGAATATCGTAATCGATAGCTGCTACTTTCACGCCAGAAAAATGCGTTATTTGATCAGCGTGGAGCGTGGAGATCATATCTCCATTTCGAACAACTTTGTCGATTTCGCCGATCAGTTCGGCACGACGGCCGGAGCGTTCGTTCAAGTCGGACAAGGGTGCCGCAATATTTTCTGCGATGACTTCTCTTACCGCCAGAAACCGAATGTGAAACGGCTGAGCAATCACCAATATGCCGTCTCCGACTTGAAGCCTTCCGCGGTTCCCTCCCTGCCGGTTCCGAATGAATCGCTGCGGGGGTTTATCACAAGGGTAGAGGGCGGTTCCGGCACGCGAGATGCTTTCTATGTGTGTATCAAGACCGAGCATGGGAGCTACAAGTGGGCACGCATCAATTTAACCGATCTATGACGACGAAGAGTGTCTGCCGAGACACTCTTTTTTGTTGGATTTGGGGTTGTCAATCCATAAATTTTTTGAGAGGTGTAGATTCTCCGAACCTGACGGTGTAATATAGTTGTTACGATACGATATGTATCGCAGCAATGAAGGAGAGGTGTACAAGATTCATGTTGTTGAATCGTCGCTCCGTGATCGCATCTGTACTGCTGTCGTCCCTTCTGCTCGTTCCCCTTCCCGTCTTAGCCGCTCCGGAATACATTACGATTGAAGAGTTCCAGCCAACCAATGATACCGATTCGCCCGTTTACGTCCATGATCTTGTTAACATTCGGCTAAAAACTTCGTCCCTCGATACAGTCTCACGCGTCAACGTCCATATCGATTCGGTCGCTGCTGAGCTTATCCAGGTTGGTACCGACCCGCGTTGCGGGGCGTACGACGGTTGCGCCGTGTGGGAAGGCAGTCTCCAAATCGGTTCCTTGGCCAAAGGTCCCAAGGAAGCCGTAGTACAAGCGACTGATGCAGCCGGCCACACCGGCGTGAAAAAATACCCCTTATTGTATCATAACCCCCCTCGTCTGCAGATCGAACAGCCTAAGCCTTTCGCAGCAGCCTTGCCCTCGCTCCCGATCAAAGCTTCATGCGCGGACGACCTCGGCTACGTCTGTCAGGTGAAGGTCGAGGTGAGAATTGGCGACGAACCGTCGGACGCGAAGCTGCCGATCGCAAGCTATCGCTCCAATATAGATGGGAACTTCCATCTCAATGAAGCGGCTGCCGGGTTGAACGCCCGCGAGAATGCGTATATCGTGTTCACCGCCCGCGATTCCGTCGGTCAGACGGTAACGGAAGAAAGGTTGATCTATGCGGAGGCGGAGCATGCGAAGCTGGAGGCGTTGGCCTTCGATGGCGCAGCAATCGATTATCAGCCATCCAGTCAGCGTGTCCTGTCGTACAATGCGGCTGTGAATCAGCTTGAAATCAAACATGCGATAACGAATGAAGCGCAGACGATACCGATACTGTTCGCCGACAAGCCGGCCTATGCGTATTTGACGCCGAAGGGCGCCATCTTCGAGTGGAAACAAGCCAATGGCACCAATCAGCTGGTGGAATGGCGGGACGGCAAAATCATGCAGCTGGGCAGCGTCAATCCCACTTCTCTGAAAGTCAAAGGCAGTTATGCGATTTTCACGCAATATGCGGCAGGCAAGGGCCAACTGTTCATTCGCCGCAATCTCATATCAGGCATCAATCAAGTCATTGGCAGCGCGCAGTACGTCTCCAGCGGACAGACGGATTTGGCGGAGAACGGTACCGTCGTATATGCCTTGTCAGAACCGGGTAATCAGAACGTGTACAAGTACACCGGCGCACAACCGATTGCGGTGACTCGTGATCCGCTCAAGATCAGCAGCCAACCCGTCACAGATGGCAGCGGTGTGCTGTTCATGCAGATGAGTCCGGATGGGGCGCAGCGCAAACTTATTCTACTGAAGGCCGATGGGAGCACGACCGTCCTGGAAGCTGACAAATATATCGATCCCCCGCTTAAGCTGAACAATGGTTGGGCTGCGTATCGCGCCGCCGAAGCGGACGGCAAGCGGCGATTATGGGTATGGTCGCCGGGTGGAGACAAGAAGTTGGCGTCTAGCCTATCGCAGACAGCCAAGCTTGAGGCGCTCGCAGGCAACGGCGACGTGGCGTTCTCCACCTTTGATCAAGAGTTATATATTAGCCGGGTCTATGGTGATCATCGAGGTTACTCGCGCGTCTCCTCCTATCATGTCAAGCCGTTCTGGAAAGATGCGGCATGGTATGGCAAACTCGGCGATCATCTTGTACGAATTCGCGTGCCGGAGGAGGATGCGGCGCCGCAATGGCCGCCTGCCAGCACGCTGCAGCGAACCGGGAACGTGTTAACCTGGTCGGCTGCGACCGATGACGTGGGTGTTACCCGCTATCGCGTATACGCTGGCGACGAATTCCTAGGCGAGGTGCCAGGCGATATCCTGACGTTCGCGTTCGATCCGACCGCAGTGAGATCGGGCGGGGATATCCACATAAGAGCGGTCGACGCCGCGGGCAACGAAAGCTTGGATCATCCCGTTAGCAGCGAGTTTATCGAGCCAGACGATGGCGGCAGCCCGCCTTACTGGCCGCTCGGGTCTGAGCTTGTCACGCATGCGGGCGGCGGGGCGGTCCGCCTGAATTGGGCGCCTGCCACGGACGACACAGGCATAGTGGCTTACCGCATCTATCGGGACGATTATCTGTTGGCTGAAGTAGGAGAGTTGACGTTTCAGTTAGACCCGCTTGCGGCCGGCCACTCGTATACGTTTCGGGTAGAAGCTGTGGACGGGGCAGGCAAGCGCTCCTCGGATAGCCTGTCGGCTATCCTGAATTTATAGGGCAAGGTCTATGCAGGCACCTCTAGTCCATTCAGCTGTGACTGTTGGGCAGGGGTGTCTGTTTATGTTCTGTACGCTCGGCATCGGGAGGACGAGCGTCGCGACGAAAGGCCGTATATTGACAACGAAAAGACGAAAGAAGAATAACGGGGGTTTGTTACGAATGACAGGACAATCCAAGCTTTTGGCGGTAGTACTAGCTCTTCTGCTTTTGGTCACGCTGCCTCAGACAGGGGTGGCTGCGGAGGAGTCCGCTGGCGCGGTGAGCATGATCGACATGAATCTGAGCGGTGACGTAGAGCAGCTGGATAACCACCTCGCGGTCGGTACTCTATTCCACATCGAAGGTTACATATGGTGGAGCGGTAATATCCCTCCGGAGTTTGCGCGCGTAGAGGCGGAAGTCGCCGGCAAGGTAGCCGTATTGATGGATAAAGGTATCGGCGACAGCCGGTTTTGCCGGGTGGAGTGTACCCTGTTCGTGGGTGATATTGATTTGAGCGGCGTTCCCAAAGGAAAGCAGAACCTTATCGTCCGCGCGATCGAGACAAACGGCAAGGTCACGGAGCACGCCTTCCCGGTTCTATACCACGAAGCTCCGACCCTGCAGATTGAGGAGCCGCTCGCTTATTCGGCTGCGCTACCGAATCTGCAGGCCAAAGCCAGCTGCACCGACGATCTGGGGTACGTCTGCCGCGTCATGGTTGAGGAAACGGATTTTACCGGGTCTTACAGTCTATTAACGCGCATGCGCATCCCGTACAAGCCGTTGGTGGACGAGCCGATCACGCTGAATACACTGGGCATTCAGTACCTGAAGTTTACGGCGCTAGATTCTATTGGACGAAAGACGATTCGATACGTGCCGGTCTATCCTGAGGTCCCGGATTCGCATTATCGCGTCCTGGCTGCATATCGGGGAGGCGTTGTGCTGGATGCGCAGCCCGCCCAGGAGCAGGTTATTAACTACAACACAATATCGAACCAGCTGGAATTATATCAGCAAGGTGCAGTAACGGTCATTCCGCCAGTCATGTCGGATCTCCCTCGTGCATTCTTGATGCCAGGCGGCGCGATATTCGAATATTCGCCCGCCGGCGAATCCGATCACCGGCTAGTGGAATGGCGGGACGGGCAGCTGGAAGACCTCGGGCCGGTCCAAGCGCAGTCGCTGAAGGCGAAGGGGAATTACGCGGTCTTCATCCAATCGGGCAATGACGCCCTCGGCGAACAGCTGGTGCTTCGCGACCTGGCGGCAGGTACGAATCGGACGATCGCCTCCGCGCGCGACGTCTTGCCGGCGCAGCTCGATCTCGCCGAGAACGGGACGGTCGTGTACAGCCTGCGGCAACCCGGCAGCCGGAATATCATGCTGTACCGCGACGGCAGCTTGAAGCAAATTACGCACGATACGAAAGCGTATAATACGTATCCCGTTACGGACGGCGAATCGGTCCTGCTCATTCGCAATACGTACGATTCGGTTAGCGGCGCGCTCATCGTGGTGAGGCTGGACGGCGGACAGACCGAGTTAAACTCGTTCGCGGATCAGTATATGATCCGCAGCGGATGGATTGCTTACAGGACGATGACAGGCGTGAATGAATATTCACTGCGCATCGTCTCTCCAAGCGGCCAACAAATGACGCTGACGGCGCCATCCAGCCAGCAGGAGCTCGAAGGATTGGGGGATAACGGCGACGTTGCTTTCTCGTCGGGTTATCCCGGCTGGCCTGTCCATGATCTGTATATTAGTACGATGGGGGCGAGCGGTCGCAAAGAAACGAAGATGGCCACGACGAACACGACACCATTCCAGGCGCAAGGCGCTTGGTATGGACGCATCGGTAACACGCTCGTGGAACTTCCCGTGCCGAAAGATGGGCTCGCGCCTACGTGGCCGACCGGCAGCGGCGTGACACGCGAAGGGGCGGAGTGGAGTTGGCCGGCTGCGCAGGATAACGTCGGCATTGCTAGTTATCGGATTTACGTAGCGGGTCAGCCTGTGCTCGAGCTTCCCGGCGATATGTTGCATACGACAGTGAACGAGGCGGATTGGACGCGTTACGGCAGCGGCGACGTGCAGCTCGCGGCGGTGGATGCCGCGGGGAACGAGCGACGCCTGCGCGTCATGGAATACAGCCCGGAAGAGCCGGGCATCCCTCGGAAGCCGGATAGTCTTCGCGCGGAAGCAGACGCGACCAGCGTTCGCCTAAGCTGGTCCAAGCCGGAAGGGGATGATTCGATTCAATCTTTCGGTCTCTACCGGGACGACTTCTTCGTCGCGATCGTGCCGGAGAGCGAGAACAGCTATATGTTTAGCGACTTGCCGGAAGAAACCGACTTTGATTTCCGAGTCATCTCGATCGATAAGAACTTCGGTATCAGTTGGCCTGCAGAGACGACGGCTCGCACGACGTCGGATTACAGCGTTCCCGAGTGGCCGGCCGGAAGCACGATCAGCGCGAGCAAGATCGGTCCGCAATCGGTCGACTTGACTTGGACGGCGGCCTCCGACGATAAAGGCGTCATCGCCTATCGGATTGTGCAGGACGGCGTAGTCGTTCGGCAGACGGAAGACGACGCGCTGGGCGCCACTATAGACGACTTGGCGCCACAAACGTTGTATACGTTCAAGATCGAAGCCGGCGATGCCTCCGGCCATTGGTCGACGAACGGGCCGACGATTGCCGTGCAGACAGGCGCCGACGATATGTTGGCACCGACCTGGCCGGCCGGCAGCGCGGTCGTCTCGGGAGGGACGACGACGCGCATCGCGCTCATCCATTGGACGCCTGCCAAAGACGACGTGGGCGTGACCGGCTACCGGATCATGAGCGGAACGAATCTTCTCGCGGAGGTGGACGGGAATACGCGCAAGAAAGGCATTGAAGGTCTTACGCCGGATACGACGTACGTGTTGAAGGTGGAGGCGAAGGATGCCGCGGGGAATTGGTCGACGGATGGTCCTTCCGTCACCGTGAGAACCTTGAAGTAGAGCCGAACGCAAAACACCGCTGCAAACGGATAGCCACTCCGTCGCAGCGGTGTTTTATTTTTAAAAGGTCATGTTGATCCGGCCCCACTTGTAGCTTCCGTCGGCATCCTTAACGCACATGTACAGCGCGTCGGCTTGGCCAGCCGACGCTTCTACCCGGACCATGAAGCCGCGAATCGCTTCATTCGGTGCGGGCAGCGCCGTCACGCTGGACGGTTTGATGTCCGACAGCGCGTATTGCGGGTTGCTGATCCGGCGAACGTTGGGCGTCACGTTGTACGAGAATTCGTCCACGAAGATATTGCGGCAGGCCGCCGACGTCTGGACGAAGGCGCCGTTAGCTGTTCCGAACTGGTTGGCGAAATCAACGAAATTGTTCTTAATGGATACGCCATCGGCCTTATCTACACGGATCAGGGACCGCATCGACCGGCCGTGGAAAAAACACCCATCGATGACGATACTGCGGGCGACATCGTAATCGCCGACCCAAATGTGGGTTCGCTGCGTGCTATCGTTGGCGAAGCCGCGGGCGTTATTCTCGAAGGTACAATCGCGAATGACGATGTTGCTTTGATGGGAGATGCGGATGCCGACGTTCAAGTTTTGTTCAATGTCCGCATCTTTAATAAAGACGCTATTCCGTCCGCCGGTATTAATACCGTAGCGCGTATTGAATTCGTAAGAACCGCCGTAAATGTGGGTTGAGTGGCCGGTGTTATTCATGCTTACTCCGTCGCGGCAAAGGGAGAGCACGCAGTTGTTCAGCGTCGTCTGGTCCGGTCCCCCCGAGCTGACGGTATCCTGAAAGCTAATGCCGTCGCCGTTGAAGTGGTGGATGCGCACGTTGTCGATAATGACGTTGTGACTGCCGTCCAGCACGACGGCATGGTTCATCGTGGAGATGTCCGGGCCCGCCGTGGCCGAACCGGCCGTATTGCCGAACACGTAGCGAACGTCGGATGTCAGCGTCAGGTCGACCAACTTTGTATTCAGAATGCGGCCGCCGGCTTTGCGGACGAGCAGCAGATTTTGATTGGTTAGCGAACCGCTGGCGGTAATAATGCTCGAATCCCGGTTCGCCCCTCGCAAGATGACATTGTCCCCGGTAATTTGAAGCGTACGGTCCGTCCGATAGACGCCAGGCGGGAAAAACAGCTCCCCTCCGCCGGCGTTCTGTACGGCATTGATGGCATCTTGAATGGTCTGGCCGTTATTAAGGAAATCGTTGATATTAATCGCAGTACCTCCTTCCTCAGTGGCGGCAGATACGCTAAGTGGCATCAATTGGCTTGCTATAACATATGCAGCACTTCCGATTCCGATCCTTTTGAGGAAGGCACGACGGTTGAGTTTTGTCTGGTTCATATCATTACCACCTGTTATTAGAAGTGAAAATCAAGCAACAATATCCCTTTGCGACAAGAAACGAGCGAATTTGTTTTTTTTCGACATGTCTATATTTTCGGTAAAATCTCCCGCAAGCTGAATAAGTAAAAATGCTTATTTTTCCAAAGCGGCTAGTCGGAAAGTAGGGGGAGGGTAAAAAAGCAATATAAAGTCCTACCAGAGGGACGAATGGCGTATGTTGAGAAAGCAGGCGGCAAGAAAGGCGATCCGGCAAAAAAGGCGATCCGGCAAAAAAGGCGATACTGCAAAAAAAGGTAACCTTGCAATCATTCGGGCTTGGCCTATGCTTAATGAGATATTCAAGGTTTGAAGGGAGAAGCAAGACGGTGGTAAAGCTAACCGATAAGTTTCCGAATCGCTTCGTCACGTTATTTGGGTTTCTTTTCCTGGCTATTATCATTGTTACCAGTGCGATCGCGTATTATAGCTCGATTCGGCAGATGGAACGGATGGTCGAGGCGTCCAACAGCGAGCTGCTCAGCCAATTGAACCGCAGATTGGAGTTGTCGCTCACGGAGATCGACAAGACGGTGATTACGCTGTTGCGTTCGGTGGACGCCCGCGGTTTTTTCTATGAAGATTCCGATAACCCGAGGCAAACGCTGCAGCTGCAGACCCAGCTCATTAATATGGTCAATTCGTACTCGAACTTGCAATCGATCTACCTGTATTCGAAGCGCGGCAACAAAATATTGAGCGATACGATTTATACGGATGCCGACCAATTTTACGATCTGGATTGGATTCCGATGTGGGGAGCGGACGATGAGTATTATGCGTGGACGAATTTGAGGCCTATAACTGAACAACCGGGCATTACGAAGGAAGTCATCACGTTGATCCGTTCTTTCCCGCTGACGACCAAGCCGGAGGATCGCGTCGGTCTGGTGGCGGTCAATCTGAAGGCTTCGATGCTTAATGAGATCGTGGGGGATTTGGAGCTGGAAGACGGCCATGCCTACATCGTCGATGGGAAAGGTAGCCCGCTGACCGGCATCAATCGTGACGAGGCGTACCCGGAAGCTGAAATCGTCCGTTTGCTGAAGGAGACGGAAGGGGCATCCTCCGGCTTTTGGAAAGGGACGTTCGCGGGGGACAAAAGCTGGGTATTCTATTGTGCGCTAGAATATACCGGCTGGAAATGGTTCTACGTTGTGCCGGAGAGCAAGGTCGGAAAGACGTTCGCCGCTATCCGCAACCTCCTGCTGCTGATCGCCGCCGTCATGTCGGCCGTTGCGGCCGCGGGGGTCGTGCTCGCGAACCGGCTGTCCTATGGGCCGCTCGAAGCCTTTATCCGCAAGATCGATTCCCGGATGGGCGGCTCGGTCTCGAAGGAAGCGGGCACGGACATCTCGCAGCTGGAATCGAAATTCGAGGCGTTCGTCTCCAATTACTCGGTCGTGGAGCAGAAGCTGCGGGAAACGGTTCCGGCGATGAAGCTGCGTACGCTGCTCGACGTGCTGACTGGAAGCAAGACGGTCTACGCGCAGTCGCTGCCTTATTTCGAGCGAGTAGGCGTCAAGCTGTACGAAACGAATTATACCGTCATGCTGATCGAGTTCGATCACCGTAGGCGCATCGGCAATTTGGAGGAATGGAACTTGTATTCGTTCGGTCTGTGCAACGTCGCCGAAGAGCTGGTGAATGCGGATCCGGGCGGGTGCCAAGGAACGGCCGTGCAGGTAAGCGCGACTCAATCCGCCGCAATCTTAAGCTTCCCGGATTCGGATTCACGTGCCAACCAGCTTTCTGCGATGACGCTCGCGGAATCCATTCGGAAATACATCGACGAACATTTCAAGCAGACGGTTACGATCGCCATCGGCAGGCATTACCCGGACTTCGGTTCCATCCGGATTTCGTACCGGGAGGCAGTGGAGCTGCTTAAGTACAAATGGGTGGCGGGAACCAACACCGTGATCACCTGGGAAGAGATCCAAGAGTATTCCGGCACACAATACATGAAAATTTACGGCATGATCGACAAACTGACCGAAGCGGTCCGAACAACCGACTTGGGTGCGGCGACTCAGCTGCTCGACCAGATGTTCGCCGGGATGGTCAAGCTGAATTTGAACGAGGATAAAATCCGGCATATTTGCCAGCAGATTTTGTTCAAGGCTTCGCAGATCTATACGAATACCGGCGCGGAGGCGGATGATCAGGAGCACGGGGATTTCACGCTCAGCGAATTCGATACGTTCGAGTCGATGGAGGAGATCCGGCAAATGCTGCGCCAGCGGATGGAGGACATTATTGCGAGGCTCACGGTCAAAAGAAGCAATAAGGACAAAAACGAGCTAATCGATAATGTGCTGGCCTACATTGCGGCACATTACAGCTCCAGCGAGCTGTCGCAAAACCAGTTGGCGCATATTTTTGATATTTCCCCGAGCTACCTTAGCCGCATGTTCAAAGAGCATACGTCGATCAACTTCCTGAACTACCTGATCGACGTCAGAATGAAAGAAGCCAAGACGCTGCTGCTGCAATCCCAGCTTCATGTGCAGGATATCGCGCTGCGCGTCGGCTATACGAATTTGTCCAGCTTTTTGCGGATATTCAAGAAGTATTACGGTATGACCCCCTCGGAGCTGCGTAACGCCGCTTCAAAGGAGGAATGACGCGGAATCGGACAGAAACGGCGCTGAAGCCGTCCAAGCCTGGAATCGGGGCGGGGACGGCTTCCTTTTTTGCTTTTTCGGGCGGAAATACCCATGGAAACAAAAAAGGAAAGCGCATTCATCATAAAAGGTAACGCTTACATAAAAGGCGATACGAGTTCCGGTAAAAAAACGCGAGCGGTCAGAAAACGGCAGAAATGGCGGAAACGAAATCGTGCAATGGGCGCCAAAAAGTGTAACTTGTTGGGCGCGCCAAACCTTCGATATGGTTAGGGTGCAGCCGGAACAACCCGAGCAACGCGGCCGGCCCGAATCCGCATACGCGAAGACAAGGAGGGAATTTCGCTTGAACAAAACCATCGTCCATTCCGCCCGAAGCCAACACGCCTCGGCGAAGGGGGCCCGAAAGCGCGGGCGGATGAAGGCATTCGTACGCGATCGTTATTTGTACCTCATGCTGCTGCCGGCTATCGGCTTTTACGTCACGATGAAGTACTTCCCCTTATACGGGGAAATCATCGCCTTCAAAGACTTCCAAATCATGAAGGGAATTTGGGATAGCCCATGGGTGGGCTTCAAGCATTTCCGCCTACTCTTTACGAGCGACGATTTCTATCTCATCTTGCGCAATACGCTGCTGCTCAACCTATATAGTTTGGTTTTCGCTTTTCCGGCACCGATCGTGCTGGCGCTTCTTATTAACGAAGTGAAGTCGAGCTGGTTTAAGAAAACGGTGCAAAACCTGCTCTATTTGCCCCACTTCATCTCCTGGGTCGTGCTCGGTGGCATCGTCATCGCGATTTTATCGCCAAGCACGGGCGTAATCAATTTCCTGCTCGAGCGCTTGTTCGGCATCGAACCGATCTATTTCATGGCCGATCCCAAGTGGTGGCCGGTTATGTTCACACTGTCGGGCATTTGGCAGAGCGCCGGATGGGGCACGATTTTGTACTTGGCCGCGATGGCCGGCATCGATCCGCAGCTCTATGAGGCGGCGAAGATCGACGGCGCCGGCAAGCTGCGCCGGATTTGGCACGTGACGCTTCCCGGTATCCGGAGCACGATCGCCATTTTGCTTATTTTGCGAATCGGGCAAATGATGGATATCGGGTTCGAACATATTTATAACTTGCAGAACAATGCCGTACTCGGCGTGTCGGACGTCATTAGCACGTACGTATACCGGATCGGCCTGCAAAGCGCGCAGTACAGTTATACGACCGCGCTCGGTTTGTTCCAAGGGATAGTCGGCCTGATCTTGGTACTGATCGTCAACCGCGTCATTAAGGCGATGGGGGAGAAAGGGCTATGGTAATACGATTCGGACGATTGGTGCTGTATCTGTTCCTGGCGCTTTGCGCCTTCACGACGCTCTTTCCGTTCCTGAACGTGCTGGCCTCCTCGCTGAGCAGCAGCCGCGCGATTCTCTCCGGCGAGGTCACGATCTTCCCGGTCGAGTTCAACTGGGACGCTTACGCGAATTTGCTGCAGGACGGCCAACTGCTCAAGGCGATGAAAAATACAGTCATCATCACGGTCATCGGCGTCGTCCTGCAGATGACGGCCACGACGCTGGCGGCCTACCCGCTCTCGAAGCGGCGGCTGCAAGGGCGGGGCATCATGCTCGGCTTAATCTTGTTCACGATGTTGTTCGGCGGCGGGCTCATTCCTTTATTCCTCGTTTTGAAAACGCTTCACGTCCTGGATACGTACTGGGCGATTTGGCTGCCGGGATTGATTAGCACGTACAACTTGTTCGTCATCAAAACATTTTTCGAGGATTTGCCGGTCGAACTGGAAGAATCGGCTGCCATGGATGGAGCGAGCGATCTGACGATCCTCATCCGGATCGTGCTGCCCGTATCCAAGGCGATCATCGCCGCACTGTCGCTGTTCTATGCGGTCGGCTTGTGGAATACGTATTCGGCGGCGTTGTTCTTCCTTACGAGCTCCGACAAAATGCCGCTTGTCATCAAGTTGTACCAAATGATTCAATCGCCCGCGGAATCGCTGCTGGTCGTCGATAGCTCCGATACCGGCGTCATTCAGCCGGAGGCGCTGAAAGCGGCGGCGATCATGATCGCCACAGTCCCGATTTTGTGCGTCTATCCGTTCGTGCAGCGGCATTTCATAAAAGGCATGCTTATCGGTTCGGTCAAAGGCTGACGGATATCGTTAGGCGCACGACGCCTATTGATATAGAGTTCATCTCGGAGGAGGAAGGTCATGGATAAAAAGAGAGGCATGGGGAAAGTCGTCAAGGTATGGTCGGTCGTGCTATGCACGCTGCTCGCGGTAACCGCCTGCAGCGGTAACGGAGGCAACAACGACCCGAAGCCGAGTGAGCCAGGGAAGAATGCGGCGGCCGGCAACGGGCAGAACGGCGGCAAGACGGAGGAAGGCGGGAACAAGCCGCAGAACGAAGGCGCTCCGCTCAAAATCAGCGCGTCCATCTACGACCGCGGCAAAGTCGCCGCCGAAGAGGGCAGCTACGAGGACAATCGCTGGACCAAATGGATGGATGAACAGTCCGGCGTCGACGTCGAGTGGGTGCCGATCACCCGTAATCAGGAGGCCGACAAATTCAACGTGCTCGTCGCCTCCGGCCAAGCGCCCGATCTGATCACCTCATACGACCGCAACCTGCTCGCCCGGTTCGTCGATCAAGGCGCCGTGCAGCCGATCGACGACTATTTGAACCAGTACAGCACGGTTTACAAAAAGTACTTGGAGGAGCATCCGGAGCTGAAGCCGTACGTGACGTTCAACGGCAAAATCTACGCCGTTGCCAGCCTTCGCAACACGCGGGCGCTTACGACGATCTGGGTCCGTCAGGATTGGCTCGACAAGCTGAAGCTGAAGGTGCCGACGACGATCGAGGAGCTTGTAGACGTCGCTCGCGCGTTCCGCGACAAGGACCCGGACGGCAATGGCCAGAAAGACACGGTTCCGATCGCAGGCTCTCTCGCCTACACGCCGATCATCGAGGATCTCTTCTTCGCCCGGGGCTGGGATTGGTTCATGGAGGACGGCAAGCTGGTGTACGGCAATCTGTTAGACCGCTACAAGGATGTGCTTGCGTTCCAGAAGCAAGTGTATGACGAAGGTCTCGTCGACAAGGAGTACTTAACCGACAAAAACTTCGCCCGTCAGCAGCAGCTGTGGGTCACGGGCAAAGCGGGCATCTATTTCGAATACGTCACGATGGCGTCCTTCCCGGACTTCAAGAAGAACAACCCGAACGCCAAAGTCGTGCCGATTCCGCCGGTCGCCACGAAATACGGTACGAACGGCTACCAGGAGGAAGTACCGAACTACCTGTTGACGGTCTTTAATAAAAACATGAAAAACCCGCAAGCCGCCTTCAAATTCCTCGATTGGATGCTGGCGGACGGTTGGGACGACATCACGAACGGTCAGGAAGGCGTCCACTACCAGAAAGTGAATGGGATCCCGGTCATCACGGATACCGAGAAGTTTAACAAGGAAGTGGCCTACGCCTCCGAATACCGGCTGCTCCACCAAGATAAGCTGACGGCGGAATCGATTGCAGCGGCCGCCGGCGACGATCCGATCGCCAAGGAATTTGCCCAAATCAAAGGGGACGCATTGAAGGTGGCGGAAGGCACCAAATACCGCAAAGATTTGCCGTACCGTCCGGATT
Source organism: Paenibacillus aurantiacus (assembly GCF_042431225.1). Lineage (NCBI taxonomy): Bacteria > Bacillati > Bacillota > Bacilli > Caryophanales > Paenibacillaceae > Paenibacillus > Paenibacillus aurantiacus. The sequence goes on from NZ_JBHMDO010000055.1 coordinate 43,772, forward strand.
TCAAAGAGTTGATCGACATGGAAGCGCAGTTCATGAAGAAGCGCGACGAGATTATCGCCACGGTCGTCATTGGCGGGGCCAAACATACGCCGGAGTGGGGAGCGGCGGAGCTGCTTAAGGAGTGGAACCGTCTTGGCGGCGAAGAGGTGAACAAGAAGGCGATGGAATGGTACGAGAAGAATAAAGCCAATTTCCAATAGGAATCAACCAAACCTAGGGAGGATTGAAACTTCATGAAGAATACCGATCCGGCCATCAAGGCACTGGAAGAAGAATGGGCGCGCCTGAGCACAATCCGCTACGCCGATGCGGAGAGCTATTGGTTCGGAAGTTTCAATCCCGCCATATCCTTCGATATCGCCAATTTCCTGCATGTCTCGGTTCCGCTCTATATCCATCCGCATTCCGGCCTCCACCGGAATGCGGAGCTGCTCGAACGCATTCAGGAGCAGATCGCTTACCTGCTTCGGCTGCAGCAACCGAGCGGCTGCATCTCTTTGATCAACTGCAATATCGATTCGCCGCCGGACACGGCGTTCGCGGTACATTCCGCAGCGCTCTGTTATCGGGCGGCCGCGAATGCCCAGCTCCCGGAGCTTAGCGGCGTCGTCCAAGGCTTGCGGCAGTTTCTGCAGGGGACGCTGCCTTGCCTGCTGACCGGCGGCATCCACACGCCTAACCACCGGTGGGTCATATGCGGGGCGCTCGCGTTACTGTATGAGATTTTCGGCGGCGAGGCGCTCAAGAAACGGGCGTTCAAGTATTTCAGCGAAGGCTTCGACATGAACGAGTCCGGCGAGTGGACCGAACGCAGCAACGCCATCTATAACCCGATCTGCGATCTGTTCCTGTACCATGCGGGGAGGGTGTTCCATTATGAAGACGCATTCGAGCCCATCCGTCAAAATCTGGCCATGATGCGCTACATGCTGCATCCGGACGGGGCCGTCGTAACGGAATATTCGAGCCGTCAGGACCGCGGCGAGATTCTGATGCTGAACGAGGACTACTATATCGTGTGCACGCTAATGGCGCACATGGACGGGGATCCGCAGTTCGCCGCGCTGGCTGGGCTGGCGAAGAGCGGCGCCGACGGAACAGGCAAATCCGTATTATATTCGCTCGTGTTCCCTGATGGAATGGAGGGAGAGACGGATGCGGGAGAACTGCCGGAGCGGTATACCATTATGTTAAACGAAGGGGCGCGCGCGCGCGTATCGGGCGTCATCCCGCACGTGCGCAATGCACCGCATTCAGGCGCGCCGATCGTGCGTCATCGCGACGGCAAGTTGAGCCTCACCATCATGACCGGACAAGAGAATTTTCTGTACTTGCAATATGGCCGCGTCCGTATCGTCGGGGTGAAGCTATCGCTCGGCTGGTTCGGCATTGCCGGGGTACCGTTCTCCGAACTTAGGCGTATCACCGAATCGCGGTACGAGCTCAGCCTTTATCTTGAAGGCGCTTACAGGGGGCCGCTCGACGGGCGGCTCGCCGCTCCGGCGGGCGGGGTGTTCGCCGACATGCCCAACGAGCAGCGCGAGAAGACCCACGTGACCGCACTGCCCGTCGTGGTCGGCGTTGAATGGTCTGGCCAAGAGGTGGTCATAGACGTGCGCGTCGACGCGGTGCCCAATTTGTTCGCGCAGTTGATTTTCGCCTGTGACCGGCAGGCGGAACTCGCGGGGGATACGGTTGCCGCCGCGCCGAATGCGCAACTTTTTAAAGGAGGTGTTGCCCGCCTGCGGCAAGGCAGGGATATCGTGGAGATCACGCCGGGAGCTGGTGAGCACGATTTTATTACGCTGCGGAACGACCATCTGCCGGCCGATGCGCAGCATGTCATCAGCAATTTCGTGACCCCGCTGAACCGCCGGATTACGATTCGTTGCACGGAACAGACGACCGAGGAGTGAGAAGGGTAGATGAGCGCGAAGACGAGAGAATTGCTGCGCCGGGTGGCGGCGCATACGATGAACGCGGATGAGACCGCTCTGGAGCAGGGGTGGGCGACGAGCCAGTTCCACACCTGGCAATGGGGACAGGGCGTCGCGCTGTACGGTCTTGTCCAGGCATACGAGACGTTGAAGGACGGTGCCATTCTCGATTTTATCGGACAATGGATCGACGGGCACTTGGAGCGGGGCGGCATCGGGAAGAGCATCAACACAACTGCGCCTCTGCTAGCCGCCATCAAGCTGTGGGAGTTGACGGGAGACGCCCGCTACGCCTCAGTCTGCGACGCGTTCGCCGACTGGTGCCTGGCGGAAGCGCCGCGCGCGGACGAGGGGGCTTTCGAACACTCCTGCACGGAGAACGTGTATCCCCAGGAGATTTGGGCCGACACGCTGTTCATGGGCGGCATCTTTCTCGCGCAGTGGGGGACGCTGCGCAAGCGCCCTGCTTACGTGAAGGAAGCTGCGCGGCAATTCGTGCTCCATTATCGTTATCTGGCCGATCCGGAGACCGGGCTCATCCACCATGGCTATTACGGCAAGGAGCGAGCGCGCAAAGGCGTGCTGTGGGGAAGAGGCAATGGATGGTTCGCGGCTGCTTCGGCTGATGTGCTCCCACTGCTAGCGGGGCTTGACGCCCACGAGATCGTCAAGCACAACTATATCGCTCATTTGGAAGGCGTGAAGCGCACGCAGCACGAATCGGGCGCATGGCATACGGTCATGGACGACCCGAACACTTATTTGGAGACGTCGTGCACGGCGGCATTCGCCTTCGCGCTGAACCGCGGCGTGCGTCGCGGGTGGCTCGAAGCCGGCGACCGGGCCCTCGCATCTCGGGCAATCTCCAGGCTGGAGGCTTGCGTCGACGAGCGCGGGCAGGTACTGGGCGGTTCGGGCGGCACGTGCGTTATGTCCAGAGGTGACGATTATAACGCGATACCGCTCAGCTTTTCTTATTTCACGCAAGGACTTGCCATGATGGCATTATGCAGCGAATGCGAATTCTAGCCAACATAACAAGGAGGAATCTTTATGCGCGGGCCGATCAGACGGACATCGATTCTTTTCCTGTCACTGTTGCTGTTGTCACTTTCTTTCGGTTTTATGGGCGTGCCCCCTGCACATGCGGAGGAAACCGACTCGGGCTATTTGCCCGACTGGAGTTTCTATGCGAGCGGGGCCCCCCAAACGGTATACTCGCTTGATACGGCGACGTTCCACGACGGCGGCGGCTCGCTCAAGCTGACAAGCGCTTCGAGTAGGGCGCCGAACGTCTATCTGACCGGATTCCAGACGGTCGCCGTCAAGCCGGCTACCTCGTATACGGTCAGCGCTTGGGTGAAAGGCAGCAACGCGGCATCCGGCATGTGGTTCGGAGGCGGAGCGAGCTGGAATGTCCGTCAGGCGCTGCCGAGCGGGACGTTCGACTGGCAGCTGCTTGAGAAGACGTTCACGACCGGCGCTGAGGAGACGTCCTTCACGTTTCGGTTCCTAATCGAGAACACGGCGGAAGCGGTCTGGCTGGATTCGTTCAGCCTGAAGGAGACGGGAACGGGAGCGAACCTGCTCAAGAACGCCGGGTTCGACGCACGGGCAGGCGTTACGCTGATGGATGGCTTCGAGACGCTCGCGGCTTGGAGCGGCACCGTTGGACCGGCAGGCGCCGTAACGGCCATCCAATCGCCGGAGCATACGGAGGGACAGTCCTCCGCGCAGGTGAAATACCAGAAAGCCCCGGACCGCGGGGAATGGCTCAGCTACAAACGCTCGATCGATCCGCCAGCAAACATGAGCGCGGCGACAGCCTTGCTGTTGGACGTCTATCCGCTGTCGCAAACCGCTTCGGTGCGGGAGCCGCTCGGCCTCAAGCTGATCGCCCAAGGCAGCACCGTGCTCGATCAACGGCTGAATCGGCTGATTGCGGGCCAATGGAACACGATCCGTGTCAACCTCCCGGCTTCGGCGCCGCGCGATCAGGTCATACAGGCGAGCCTGAACGTCAACGCGGGCTCGGCCGAGATGGAAGGGCGGACGCAGGTGGAGTACCGGTTCGACAATCTGCGCATTGTCACGCCGGTTAACGACCAGCAGGTTGGCACGGTCGAGCCAGTCACGGCAAGCCCGGCCCCGGGCACCATTCCGCCGAATACGTCGATCACGCTCGCCACGGGAACGGCGGAAGCGGAGATTGTCTACACGATGGACGGCAGCGACCCGAATCAATCGGGCTCGGCCTCCGTTTACGGGGGACCGGTCTCGATGCTAAGCTCGTCGACGGTTAAGGCTTTCGCCCGCAAAACCGGCTGGCAGCCGAGTCCGGTTTCCGAATTCGCCTACGTGGTCGAAGACGACGGTCCCGGACCGGGCGAGACGATTCTGGACTGGGCCTCTTTCAAGGATTCACTCGGCGCGCGCAAGGAAATTCCACTGATCAAAGCCGATGGCATCGTCATTGATGGCAATTTGGACGAATGGGGACCGTATACGAGCATGTCGCTTCCCGCTAATGACGAGCAGGTCGTTCTCTCCGGCTGGGAGGGGGCGTCGGATTTATCGGCGAATGTACACGTGGCGTACGACGAGAACTATTTCTATTGGGCGGCGAAAGTAACCGATAACGTCCACTTCCCGGTGAAGGACAGCATCATGTGGCGCGGCGACAGCGTTCAGCTGGCGTTCGGACTGAACGATGTTTACGGTCCGGACTATGGCTTCAATTTCATGGACGGTCAGACGCAAATTTGGAGCTGGAATCCCGGAAACGCGGAGTTCGGCAAGGATCATATCGATTTTAAAGCAAGCACGACGCCGGAAGGCGATACGGTATACGAGGCTCGCATGCCGTGGAAGACGATTTACTCGGAAGCACCGGCGACGAACGATATCCCGTTCTCCATCTTGATCAATGATAACGACGGCAGCGCAAGGCGCGGCTGGATCGAATGGACGCCCGGGATCGGCAAGGCTAAGGATCCGACGCAGTTCGGTATTCTCGAGAAGGTCGGCGAACTGGATGACTGGAACTTCTGGCTGGAGTCGGCCAAAGGCGCCCAAGTCGACGATTCGGTCGATTATACGATGTATATTCCGAATTACAGCGACGATCCGGTCGTGTTGAATCTAACGTCGGCGAAGCTCGGCCTGCAGGATACGCTGACGATTCCGCCCCATTCCGTCATGGAGAAGAAGGGGACGATGTCGTTCGGCGAGGCAGGCGTGCAGACGGCAGACTTTAAATTGCAGGATCCAAGCGGCAAGAGCAAAGAAAGAATCGTGAGCGTCAACGTATACTTGGGACCAGCAGAGACGCTGGCGCAGTATGATGCGCTGCAAGCGCGCATGCCAGCCTTGGAGAGCCTGCTCGCGCAAGCGAAGGGGCAGGGGATATCAACGGATTACGAGCAGATCAACGTCACGATTCTGAAGGATTTCCTCGTATACGGTCGAGGCGACGTGGAGAATGGGCGTTTGAGCCGGGCCGGATATGTCATCCGATCATTGGAAGCGCTTTATCAAGAGGCGGAGACGAACTTGCAGGCGTATTTGGCCGGAGAAAGCGAGGCGTTCGCCGCGCCAAGGTATACGACGGGCAGGCCGACCATCGACGGAACCTCTTTCATCGCAAACACGAAAGTACGAAATACCGGCGCAGAAGAAACAAGACCGGTATTCTTTAACGGCTACGGCCATTTTGCGCAAGTACGCAAAGATATCGCCAAGTTTCAAGACCTGGGCACGAATATGATTCAGGTCGAAATCGGACCGCGCAACGTCATTCTCTCCAAAGACAACTACTTGAACCAATACCGCATCAACAAGTCCGGCGGCGTCAACGCCGAAGCCGCGCTGGACGATTCCACCACGCACGCGGGTCCGTACTCGCTCAAAATTACGAATGCCTCGCCGCGCGCGGCGAACACCTTCCTGAATCTATGGCAAACGGTAACGGTCAAACCGAATACGACCTATACGGTCAAAGCCTGGGCGAAAGGGTCGAACGCCAAGGATGTCTGGTTCCCGGGCGGCGCTGGCTGGAAACTTCGGGTCAAGTTCCCGAACGGCACGTATGACTGGCAGGAAGTCAGCGGCGAATATACGACGGGCCCGACCGAGACGTCTTTCCAATTCATGATTCTATCGGAGAACACGGGGACGATCTGGATCGATGACCTGTCGATGAAGGAGCATGGCAGCGATACGAATCTGCTGGCCAACCCGGGCTTCGACGACCGCGGTCTCGACGTGCCCGGACAGGAATATCTCGTCTCCCCGGCCCAGCTGGACAGCGATATCAAAGTCGTGCTGCAGAACGCGGCCGCCAATAATATTTCCGTCAACCTTCTCGTGTCGCCGCATTATTTCCCCGACTGGGCGATCAAGAAGTGGCCGGATCTGCAGTATAGCAACAACGGATTCATCCAGTACAATATTAACCACCCGATAGCGCGCGCCATGATGCGGGATTACTTGCGGCTCGTCGCCAGCGAGTTGAAAGATTACCCGGCGCTCCACAGTATTACGATATCGAACGAACCGGTCTTCCAGACGAACCAGGGCACGACTTTCCTGGGCGACTGGCACCAATACTTGCAGGAGCAGTACGGCGATATTGCGTCGCTGAACGCCGTATACGGTACCAGCCATCAATCGTTCGCGGACGTTACGATGCCTTTCGGCCTGGAGCCGACGGTTCGCGGTTACGACTGGGTGCGTTTCAACCAGAAGGTGTTCACCGAGTGGCACCAATTCCTGGCCGACACGATCCACGAGGTGGCCCCGGACATTCCGGTGCATGCGAAAGTCATGGCGGAGATGCGCGCGAGCCTCTCCCGCGGTATCGACGCGGAAGAATTCGCCGAGATGAGCCAGCTGAACGGCAACGACAACTGGAACTACTTGGGCGAAGGCGCGGGCGGTTTCCGCGACGAGATGAGCTACTATGATCTGCAGCAATCGTTCAAGGAAGCGCCTGTATTCAACTCCGAGCATCACGTGATCGCCGACGGCGACAGCCGGTATGTCGCGAAACAGGCGGACCATGTTCGCTCCGTCCTGTGGCAGGGGGCGATCCATGGCAAGAGCGCGTCGACGATCTGGATTTGGGAGCGGACGTACCAAGAGACGAACTCCGCGGAGGGTAGCATCCTTCACCGTCCGGATGCGGTGGCCGCGGTCGGCAGGACGAACCTGGACCTCAACCGTCTGTCCCGGGAGGTAACGGCGCTGCAGAAACAAAAGGCCCGTGTCGCGCTGCTCTATTCGGAACCGTCGTTAGTCTACTCGGAGATGTACGAGAATGTCTTGCTTAAAGGGTACGAAGCGCTCAGCGCGACGGGAATCAAGGTCGGATTCGTGTCGGAGAAGCAGGCTGCGGCCGGGAAGCTTGCCGATTACGATCTGCTGATCGTACCGGAAGCGACGAATGTCGCGCCGGCGACATTGACGGCTATCAAGCAATTCGCTGACCAGGACGGAAGCGTTGTTATTATCGGATCGGAGTCGCTGCGGTTCGATGAACGGCTCCAGCCGTTATCCGAGACAGAGCGAACTGCGCTCTTCAGCCAAGCGACCGTCGTGCCGTCGACCGACGTGACGGCGATGCAGCTTCGCAATGACCTGTATCCGCTGCTGCATGAGAAAGAAATCATCGAAGCGACGCTGGTCGACGCGGAGAGCGGCGAGCCGGTGGAGAATGTCGAATGGAGAAGTGCGAACGATCAAGGCGGCATGCTGCTGAACGTTGTCAACTACGGGAATTTGCCGAAGAAGGTACGCATCGAGCTCGAAGGCGGAACCGCCCTTGGCGCCGTCGACTTGATTACAGGCGAACAGTTCGCGGACGATACTATCGAGTTGAAGTCACTGACGCCTTATTTGTTCCGGCTCCAAGCCGGACCGCAGATCCAGCTCGAGATTGAAGGCGTCGTCGCGGGCGGCGACTACACCGATACCGTAACGCCGGTACTTCGCACGAATCCCGAAGACGGGCTGCGGAATGTAGAGTTGCTGTTAGACGGTAAGGCATTCCTGACAGGAACGCCAGTAACCGCCCGAGGGCAGCATACACTGGAAGCGCGCGCCGTGGATCGCAAAGGCAAAGTGTTGAAGAAAACGGTATCATTCACACTCTATCACAGCATGAATATCTCGGTCGCGTCGGGGGAAGGCGAGTATAGCGACACCGTCCCGCTTGCACTGGAGGCGAGAACCGCGGAAGGAACGCCAGCCGCGGGCAGAACGGTCAAAATGAGCGTGAACGGCGGGGCGGACATTGTGGCCACGACGGGCGAGGACGGTAAGGCGGTCGTCCCTTACAAGGTCGAGTTGGACATCGGGGAGACCGCCGAACAGCAAGAATATGTCGTCGCGGCGCGCATGGACCAGGATGCCGGAGCGTTCTATCGCGGAGGCGAAGCGACCGCGAACTTGGTTATTAAACGCGAAAAGGCGCAGCTTCGTTACACGGGAGAACTTGTCGCCGAGCAGGGAGAAAAAGTAACACTCGCTGCCGTGGTTACGGATGAGCAGGACGACTCGCCGGGATCGATAGAGGGGGTACCGGTCAAGTTCGCGGTCGGCGAACTGCGCAGCGACGGTACGGTCGTCCCGGTGCAGCTTCCCGAGACGGAGACGGTCTACCGCACGGGTAACAGCGGGGAGGCGTCGGTCGAAGTGAGTCTTCCTGTCGGCGTGTATGAAGTGAAAGCGGACCTCGGCGCCAACGGCCGATTTAGCGGTTCGGGAACGACGACGATCGTGGGCGTTCGCGGTCCGGGTCAGGTTAACGTGGTGGCGGCGGGATTCGTTGATACACCGTCCACAGCGAGCGACGCGGAGGCTAAAGGTGTCAACCGCAAAACTCATCTGAAAGTTTCGGTCATCTCTGCCGGCGGCAAAATTAACGGCGAGATTAAGCTGAAAGAAACGCCGAGCGGAGCGGATCTGCAAGGATCGAGCGTGGAGTGGGCCATCCGCAAAGGCGACGAGGTATTCGTCAAGGCGCGCGTTGTCGACCCGGCCGGCACCGACTATGTCATGCTGTTCGTCGCCAAGCTGCGCGCCGGGAAGGCGGAAACGGCTATCATGCCCTTGCCGATTTCGCCGCCGCCGTCCTCGCAGGCGCAGGAAGCGGGAGCCGCCGACGAACTTGCCCGCAATGGCATACCTGTAGGCCGCTCTGGCGTCTCCTCGATCGCAGCCGGCGAAATGTCCGCGCTGTCGGAAGAATCGCCGCCGGCGGCGACGGAGCCGTCCGGCGGAGAAGAGCAGCCAGGCACGCCGCCAGCCGGTGGGGAGGAACCTTCCGGCGGACAGAAGCCGCCTGCTTCTCCGGAAACGCCGGAAGCGCCTGATACGCAAGCGGGTGGACAGCAAGGCCCGCTGGTAACGGTGCTCGTCTGGAAGGCGGACGGAGGGCCTAACGATTTGATTATTCGATACGTTTCGTTGCCACTCACCGGGGCAATCGTCATGAAGTAAATCAGGTCAGGCAGACACCGCGGCGCATGCCGCGGTTGTCTGCCGATTCTTTTGACAAAAACAGTTGAGATTCCAAAAAATAGATGATACAATACGTAACAAGCAATAGGGCTCGGGTGAACAGCCTAGGCACAAAGTCATGCGTTCTCTTAATTTATTCGAAGGACGGATGCGTACGAAGATGAGAACGAAGAAAACCGCGAAAAGGATCCTGCTTGGATCGGCAATCGTGCTGGGCATCGCCGCCATAGGACTGGCCGGCTATGCGTACCGCTTGTACAACTCCATTGAGGAGACGGCTTCCATCATATATGAGGAGCCGGCGAAGCCGGTGTACCAGAGCAAAGATCCCGAGGTGAAGCCCGTGGCGAAGCCTGCCGCGGCGAACGCTGAACAGCCAAGCCCATTCACCATACTGGTCATGGGCGTAGACGAACGGAAGAACGACCGGGGCCGATCGGATACGATCATCGTGCTGAGCGTGAATCCCGTTAAGAAGTCCACGCTTATGTTCAATATTCCTCGAGATACCAAAACCGCGATCATCGGCAGAGGAACAAACGACAAAATCAATCACGCTTATGCATTCGGCGGCATTGAAATGTCCTTGCAAACCGTGGAAAATTTTTTGGACTACCCGATCAATTATTACTTGAAGGTTAATATGGAAGGCTTCTCTCGCATTATCGATCTGATGGGCGGCGTGGACGTCAACAACCCGTTCGCGTTCCGTTACCAAGGGGAAGACTTTCGTCAAGGCAAGCTTCACCTGGATGGCGAACGCGCTTTGCTATATTCCCGCATGCGGTACGACGATCCGCAGGGGGACAAGGGCAGGAATGCGCGGCAAAGGCAGATACTCAAAGATCTTATGAAGAACGGCGCAAGCCTTTCTTCCATCACCAAGATCGACGGGCTATTGGCCGCCGCCGGCGATCATGTGAAGACGAATTTGACGTTCGACGAGATGAAGACGCTCTTGAGGGACTATCGGCCCAGCCTCGAACGGTTGGACACCGAGGAGATCAAGGGGAGCGGCGAGATCTCGGGAGGCATATGGTACTTTAGGGTCAGCGAAGACGAGAAGGCTAGGCTGCACGACGCGTTGAAGAATCATCAGGCGGGATAAAAAAATATTCATCAATTTACAAGTTACATATTGTATCATTGGCGAAAGTATGATACAAATAGTATCAAGGAATTACACGGAGGGCGTTATGAGCATTGTAGCCGGTGTTTACAATTACGATCATGTTTCGGTATCCGATGACATCAAACACCATATCTTGCAGGCGCTATCCAAGTCGACGGCCGATGCCGTCGGCACCTGGCAGCAGGACGGCGTATTCCTGGCCTGCCGCAATCAAACGCCAACCTCCTCTTCGCCTCATGAGCAGCTTCCAAGCTGCGACGAGCCTTCCCGGACCGCGATCACGGCCGATGCCGTCATCGATAACCGCGGCGAGCTCTGCGGCATGCTGGGCCTAAGCCGCGCCGACGAAGCGCGCTTAAGCGACAGCGAGCTGATTCGGCTGGCCTATGTGAAATGGGGCGAAGAGTGTCCACGATATTTAGCGGGCGATTTCGCATTTGTGATCTGGGACGCCGGGAAGCGGACGCTGTTCGGAGCGCGCGACTTGCTGGGGAGCCGGACGCTGTATTACCAGCGACGCTTCGGCCGCTTCGCATTCTGCTCCTTCTTGAACCCGCTCTCGAGCCTACCCGACTTCCAACGCCGGCTTTCAGACGCGTGGCTCTCCCACTTCTTGGCCATCCCTTCCATGGTGGAATCGACAGACCCTTCCGCCACCGTATACTCGGATATCTTCCAACTCCCGCCCGGACATTCCATACGAGTCCACGACGGGAACGTCGAAGTAAGGAGCTATGGTTCGCTGATCCCGCAAGATATGCTGCGGTTGAACGGCGAATCCGAGTACTTGGAGGCGTTCAACGAGCTGTTCCGGCAAGCGGTGGAGTCGAGGGCGAGAACGGACAAAGGCGTGGGGGTGGCGCTCAGCGGAGGATTGGACTCGACGGCCGTCGCAAGCGTGGCTGCCGAGTACCTGCGCGGTCAAGGCCGGAGCCTTCGAGGCTACAGCATGATACCGGCTCCAGGCTTTGCGGACTGGACGTCCGCCAACGAGATGGCCGACGAGACGCCGTTCGTACAAGCCACGATCGACCATGTCGGCAATATCGAAGGTACGTACTTGAACGCCGCGGGCAAAAGCCCCTTCACGGAAATCGACGAGCTGCTCGGAATATTCGAAGCGCCTTACAAGAACTTCGAGGGAACCTTCCGGATCAAGGATATCTACAGCCAAGCTTCGAACGATGGCGTCGGCGTCCTGCTGACGGGCGCGAGGGGGAACTACACCATCTCCTGGGGGTCGGCGATCGATTATTACGCCCTTCTGTTGAAGCGATGGCAATGGATTCGTTTCTACCGGGAACTGACCATGTTCCGCAAGCAGACTCGCGTCGGCATCAATCGGATTATGCCCGTCATTGGGCGCCAAGCCTTCTCGTTCTTGCAAAGCAACGAGCCGGAACCGGAGCCGCCGCGCTTGATTCATCCTGACTTCGCCAGACGCACCGGCGTGTGGGAGTCCTTGCGGCCGGATGAGGCGGGTTTCGGCAAGTCCAAGAACGATGTCCTGCAGGAGCGCCAAAACTATTTCGCCAATTCGGCGGTGCTGCACTTGCAGGGAGCGGTCGGTAGCAAATTATCGGCGAAGTATCGGGTATGGGAGCGGGATCCGACGGCGGACGCGCGGCTAATCCGATTCTGCCTGAGCGTCCCGTTCGAGCAGTATGTGGTTGGAGGCATCGGACGTTCAATGATCCGTCGGGCGATGACTGGCCGGTTGCCGGATCAAGTGCGCCTTAACCAGCGCATTCGCGGGGCGCAGGGCGTGGATTGGGTGTACCGGCTGACCCCGCACTGGACGGAATTCACCGATGAAGTGAAGCGAATCTGCGCCGACTCGGCGGTCGCCGGTCTGTTGAATCAGCAGCAGTTACGGACATCGCTGACGAACGTGGGAGCCTCGCCTCGCCCAGAATTGGCCGGTGACGAGGATATGAAGCTGCTTATGCGGAGCGTCATTTTCTACCGCTTTATCAAACAGTTCCATTAACTAATTGCACTTGAAAGGAGGTGAAACCAAATGAAAAAGAACTGGGAAACGCCAGAGTTGGAAGTACTTAACGTGAGCGAAACGCAAGCAGGTTGGGGTTTGACGAAAATCGACTACACATACGTTAACGGCAAAATCGTTGACGCGGACATCTATTCCTAAGTTTTATGAAGCATGACGCAAGCGCCCTTATACAATAGATCGTTGTATAAGGGCTGCTTTCGTTTTGCGGATCCCGATGTTGAAGGTGAAGAGGTGTTACCGATGCTTACCATTAACCGAACAGCTTACGACGCATTCGGGCTGACGATCAGCAGCGAAATTCCATTTCCAGAGCTGGCTTCCGCCCGTACATCCCATGAGCATGCGGACTTGGTCATTGCTTACGCGGACCTGGCCGGCACGTGGGCGCAGCTGGGCTGTCCCGACAGCGATTATGTAATTACGGAATTGGGCGTGTTCTACCGTATCGCGGGCGTCGCCGTTTTCCAAGTGCAAGATGGCGCGCGCGTGTATGTATCGCCGCTTGAACACGCAGAGAAAGAGAAAATCCGCCTCTATTTGCTCGGCACGGTCATGGGCACGGTGCTGCTCCAGCGGGGCATGCTGCCGCTGCACGGCAGCGCGGTCGTCATTGACGGAGGTGCGTATGCGTTCGTTGGCGATTCCGGCGCGGGCAAGTCGACGCTGGCTGCGGCTTTTCTGGATGCGGGATACGAATTGTTGACTGACGATGTGATCGCCGTTCGCACAGGCGTCATGGGTGAACCCGAGGTGGTGCCAGCCTATCCCCAGCAGAAATTGTGGCAGGAGAGTTTGGATCACATGAAGATGGATGCGAACGAATACGAGCCGCTGTATCAAGAGGTCACGAAATTCGCTGTTCCGGTAAGCGCTAAGTTCCACAACGGTGCAGTTCCGTTGAAAGGCATTTTCGAACTGGTGAAGACGGAGAAGGAAGCCTGGTCCATACGGCCGTTGAATGGTCTGCAGTGCCTGCCTTTGCTGTCCCATCATACGTACCGCAGTTTTTTGATCGGCGCCATGCGATTGATCGGGTGGCATTTCGAGGTTATTACGCGGCTATTAAATCGTGCCCGAGTTTATCGGGTCGAACGGTCGGTACATACATTTACCGCGCCAATGCTGGTCGAGGAAATCGTCAGGTTAGCCCATAAGGAGGAGTTACAATGAGCGGTTCCGTTGCGCTGGAACAATCCTATCAACAAGTAGAAGGCAATCTCGTCAGCGACATGAACGGCGAGAAAGTCATGCTGAGCATCGCGTCAGGAAAGTACTACAATTTGGGCCAGGTCGGCGGCGCTATTTGGGAGCGGCTGCAAGCACCGGCTACGATTGCATCCGTCGTGGATCAACTGACGAACGAATACGAGATCGACCGCGATACCTGCGAAAGCCAAGTCATCCGTTTCATCGAGAGCCTGCTTAAGGAAGGTTTGGTCAAAGCGGTGTAAGCCGGATCGGATGGAAAGAGGTTGAGCGGCAATGTGGAAATTAGTGCGTCGTTTACTATCCATGCGTCCGCGCGAGCAGCTGCTCGTGCTGGAGGCATTCGTTTTTTTGGGATGGGCCCGCATCATGAAGAGCCGGCCGTTCCACAAGCTTGCGCCTAAGCTTGGCATTCACATGGAGGAGACATCCCGCAGCCACCGTACGGAGGACGAGGCGGTCATTCGCAGCATTTCCCGGGTCATAAAGCGCGTAAGTCCCCATACGCCATGGGAAAGTATGTGCATGGTAAAGGCCATGGCCGGCATGAAAATGTTGGAGCGAAGAAAGTTGGAAAGTACGTTGTATATGGGAACCTCCCGCGATAAAGAAGGCAAAATGATTGCCCATGCTTGGCTTCGCACAGGGCCATTCATCATTACAGGCGCCGAAGAAGCGCCGGCATTCACGGTCGTCAGCAAATTTGCCCGCCCGCTGGCCGAGACGCGCGCGCCGGGGAGCGTCGCGCAGGAGCGCTCATGACCGGCGACCGGGACAGACCAGGGGCAACCGTGGCTGAATTGTTGCGCCGCTTGCTCTACCGAACGAAAACCTATTTACCCATTTGCAGTGTTTATAGGAGAGGGAAAACATGTCCCACGTCATGATTTATATGAAGAAACTGCAAGCTTTCGCAGGCATCAAGCTCTATTTGAATCTAATCGGCATGGTCGTCATCAGCTTGCTCGAGAGCGTGAGCATCTACATCCTCATTCCGATGCTCGGCTTCATCGGCTTGCTCAGCGCCGGATCTGCGTACAGCAACATGCCGTTCGTGGGCGAGCTGGAGCGCGTGGTGAACGCGGTTCCGGAGCGCTATCAGCTGACCGTCATCCTTGCGCTATACGTCGTGCTTATTATGGGCCAAGCGCTGCTTCAGCGTTTCCAGACGGTGCAGAACATGCGCATTCAGCAAGGGTTCAGCGGCTATTTAAGATTGGAAATTTATCAGGCGATCATGCGGGCAGGCTGGTCGTTCTTCCTTCGCAAGAGGAAGGCTGATTTTAATCATATGATGACGCAGGAGCTGGCCCGGGTGAACCAGGGCGTCTACCTTATCCTGTCGATAGCGACGTCGCTTGCTTTCACGGGTATACAGATCGTCTTCGCGTTCGCGTTGTCCTATCAGTTGACGTTATTCGTTCTCGCGTTCGGTCTTGGGCTTGCGCTATTCTCCAAGAAATTTCTGCGCGGGGCGAAGAAATACGGCGCTCGCATATCGGAGCTGTCGCAATCGTACATGCGCGGATTGACGGAGCATTTCAACGGCATCAAGGACATCAAGAGCAACCGCCTGGAAGCCCAGCACCTCGACTGGTTCCGTTCGGTGAGCGACCGGATGGAGACGAACATGGTGCAGTTCACGAAGCTGCAGGCGACGACCCAACTGTTCTACAAAATCGCGGCCGCCGTGCTCATCGCCGCCTTCGTCTTTCTGTCGTATCGGGTGTTCCACGTACAGGCGGAGTATCTGCTGCTTATCGTCTTGATCTTCATGCGGCTGTGGCCGCGCTTCTCCTCGCTGCAAGCCAACTATGAACAGCTGATGTCGACGGTCCCGGCTTTCAAGGCGATTAATGAGCTGATGCGCGATTGCGAGGCGGCACGGGAGACGATCGCGGCCGCGGGCTCGGACCGCATCCGCATCGAAGAGGGGATCGAATGCCGTCACATCGCGTTCCGCTATGAAAGCGGAGACGGCGATTATGCGCTATCCGGCATCAACCTCCATATCCCGGCCAACAGCATGATGGCGATCGTCGGCAAGTCGGGCGCGGGCAAGAGCACGCTGATCGACATTTTGATCGGCATGCTGAAGCCGGAGCGAGGCGAGCTGCTGATCGATGGCAAGCCGCTTGGACCTGCGAACCTGGCCGCCTTCCGCAGCTCGGTCAGCTACGTGCCGCAGGATCCGTTCTTGTTCCACGCGAGCATTCGCGAGAACATGCTGCAGGTGAAGCCGGACGCGACGGAGGCGGAGCTGTGGGAAGCGCTCGAATTCTCGGCGTCCGCCGACTTCGTCCGCAAGCTGCCGCAAGGACTGGATACGCTGATCGGCGACCGGGGCATCCGGTTATCCGGCGGCGAGCGGCAGCGGATCGTGTTAGCTAGGGCGGTGCTGCGCAAGCCGGCCGTGCTCGTGTTGGACGAGGCGACTTCGGCGCTCGACAACGAGAACGAGGCGCATATCAAAGAATCGCTCGATCGGCTGAAAGGCTCGCTGACCGTCATCGTGATCGCGCACCGGCTGTCGACGATCCGCAATGCGGATCAGGTCATCGTGATGGAGGACGGCCGCATTATCCAGCAGGGCGGGTACAACCAGCTTTCCAAAGAAACCAAAGGAACCTTCAGCCAGCTGCTGGCCTACCAATCGGGTTCCGCGTTATAGACCGCGTTCATTGAGGGCGAGCGGGCAAGCCTCTTTCATAAGGAGAAGTCCTTCATGGAGCAGGAGGCTTGCCTTTTGCGACGCCATAGATGGGAACGTTTTCTTTTCTGTGAATGTCATGATACAACTTGTATCATTATTAGGCGGCGAATGCAGCCAATACTCGTCGGAGGAGCCGTTAGCCATGACCATTCCTAATCCCGCTGTCCGCAAAGACATGCGCATCCGTCTGACGGATGGCACGAAAGCGATGATTTCGATTTACCGCGTGTTCGGCAACGATGTCCATTCCGGAGAAATTCCGGTGTCCGTGCACAATATGAGCCCGACGGGCATGCAGTTCGCGACGCATCTGCGATTCCCCGTCAGCGACGATTTCGCGATCCGGATTAAAGTGAAGCTCGGCGACTGGGAATTCGCGTTGATCGGCCATATTCTATGGCGGCGCAAAGAGGAGAATCAATATTTGTACGGCTGTGCGTATTTGCCGGACCAGAAGGTGAGACTTGCGATCGTGCGCGCGCTGAACGAGAAGCTGCGGACCCAGAACCCGCAGCAGACGCGTATCCACGACTTGTACCAGCGGATGACGGACAAGGACCGGTTCGTTCGGCTTCGTCTGGATGCGCGAGGGTAATCGGCCGGCTATCGGCCGCAGGTTGCTCCGCCAGAACGGATACGAGGCTTGCGAATGTCCCGACTGGACTCTCCCGGCGTAGGGGTTAAGGCACAAATCTTGGCGGACTCTAGCTCGGTTGCCATTTTAACCATACGGAATATCCGTCTCTCGCATATATTTATCCTTATGAGGCAGCAAACAGACTACCAATAGGCGAGGAGTGAAAAGGCGTGCGTATGCTGGTAACCGGCGGGGCCGGTTTTATCGGAAGCCAGTTTGTCCGCTATATGCTGGAGAAGTACCCGGATTACGTGATCGTGAATTTCGATGCGCTGACGTATGCCGGCAATCTTGACAATTTGGAGCAGGTCGCATCAAATCCGAACCATATCTTCGTTCGCGGCGATATCACTGACGCCGAAGCGGTTGGACGCGCGATAGATGCCTACCAGATCGAGGCAATTGTGAATTTCGCGGCGGAATCGCATGTGGACCGGAGCATCGCGGACCCGGGCTTGTTCGTGCGCACGAACGTGCTGGGCACGCAGACGCTGCTCGAAGCGGCGCGGCGGCGGGGCACTCGCAAATACGTCCAGATCTCAACCGACGAGGTCTATGGGACGCTTGGCGAGACCGGTTACTTCACGGAGGCGACGCCGCTTGCGCCCAACAGCCCTTATTCGGCGAGCAAGGCCGGCGGGGACTTGCTGGTCCGCTCGTACTACGAGACATACGGCATGGACGCCAGCATAACGCGGTGTTCGAACAATTACGGTCCGTATCATTTCCCCGAGAAGCTCATTCCGCTCATGATCACGAATGCATTGGGCGATCTGCCGCTTCCCGTCTACGGGGATGGCCTGCAGGTGCGGGACTGGCTTCACGTCCGCGACCATGCGGCAGCGATCGATCTCGTGCTGCACCAAGGCAAGCCGGGCGAAGTGTACAATATCGGGGGGCATAACGAGCGTCGTAACCTGGACATCGTCAAGCTCATTCTGGGACTGCTCGGCAAGCCGGAATCGCTCATCCGCCACGTGCCGGACCGGCTGGGCCATGACCGGCGGTACGCGATAGATCCGGCCAAAATAACAGCTGAGCTCGGCTGGCAGCCCGCGTATACGTTCGACATCGGGATTGCGGAGACGGTGCAGTGGTATATCGACAATGAACGATGGTGGCGGCGGGTGCAATCCGGCGCGTATCGCGTTTAGGTCATGAGGCCGACAATAGGCTGATCGGGCCGGCGGTTAGCGGACGGCCCTTTTTTTGACCGTATTTGTAAACGCATACACAAGGCGAAACGGCTGTCGCCGTCTTTTGCGGCGAGGTTCGTTCCGTTCCCGAGAAATACAGGGTAATTTATAAACGTGAAACTATAAACCTGTATTTTGACAAAATACGCGATCTTTCGGTGATCTGTATTGACATTTCTCGATATCTGTCATAATCTAAAATTGTTGGATACGTAATGTAACATATTTCGAGACATTGATACATATAGTATTAGGGACAATGGGGTCAAAGGAGAGGATCGAATGTTGAAAGATCGTTTTTGTTGCGTTAGCTGCGGGGAGATGATTCAGCACGAACAAGCTCATCTCGTATTCCGTACCGGATTCTTCCGGACGATTCAACCGCTCGGCTGCTGCAAAGTCTGCATGGACCGTGAATCCGTCGCGGCGACCGCGGCCGTAGAAGCACCAGTTGAGGGCAGCCTCGTACATATGCCGCAAGCGAAAGCGGGCGGCGCCTACAACGAATCGATACCCGCGGCATCCTATGCCGTACCTATCCCAATGGTAGCGTCCCTGTAAGTTCATAGCCGCACGTCTATAGAGAGAGAACTTAAGGCCCGCCACGGAGATTGCCATCCGCGGCGGGCCTTAATTTTTGGTCAATAAACTTCCAAGACCTTCCTTATTGGCGTATAATAATAGGGTTGAGAAGCGATAACTGTCTATTAGCGGCTGTTCAAAAAGTCGCCATTTGATCACGAACTCGCACTAAAAGACAGACGCGGACAAGGGGGGATACCATGGAGAGGCTTGCACCGAACGGTTCCATTGTGCAGCTGAAGAACGTGACCAAACGAATCGGACGCCGCACGATCATCGAGAATTTGTCGCTGGATTTACCCGAAGCGCAAGTATTCGGATTTCTCGGACCGAACGGCTCCGGCAAAACGACGACGATCCGGATGATGGTCGGTTTGATGGCGATGACCGAAGGGGACGTCGTCATTCGCGGACATAGCGTCCGCCACGATTTCGAGAAGGCCATCCGCCACGTCGGCGCTATCGTCGAGAATCCGGAGATGTATAAATATTTGTCCGGTTATGATAATTTGCTGCTATTCTCCCGCATGATCCCGGGCATTACGCGCCAGCGGATCGATGAGGTCGTCGAGCTGGTCGGCTTGAAGGGGCGCATACACGACAAGGTGCGAACCTATTCGCTCGGCATGCGCCAGCGGCTCGGGGTTGCGCAGGCGATCATGCATAAGCCGACGCTGCTCATTCTGGACGAGCCGACGAACGGGCTGGATCCGGCGGGAATCCGGGAGCTTCGCGATTATTTGCGCAAGCTGGCCAAGGAGGAAGGCATCACCGTGTTCGTGTCGAGTCACTTGCTGTCCGAGATGGAACTGATGTGCGACCGCGTCGCCATCATTCAGGCGGGCAAGCTGATCGACGTTCGCGACATCGGACAGGCGGCCGATGCGGACGGAGCGGGAGCGGCCACGTACTTCTTCGACGTGGATAAGCCGGAGGACGCGCTCAGCCTGCTGGCTGGCGCGCATGGCGCTCATGCTTCCGAGGGCGGACTTGCCATCGCAGGCGGCCGCGATACCGCCGCCGATGTCAACGCGCAGCTGGTGCGCGGCGGCATTCGCGTCTATGGCATCCGCGTGCATAACAAATCGCTCGAGGATCAGTTCCTGGAGATGACGGGAGGCGAGCGGATTGTTTGATTTTCTGCAGCTGGTGGCGAACGAGAATTTGAAGATTTACCGCAGAGTCCGGACGTGGATCATGTTCGGCATCCTGATTTTGCTCGTGCTGGCCATCTCGCTCATCGCCAACTATATGCCCGGCGGCGGCGCGAGCAGCGGCTGGGCGATGATGATGTCGGAGACGCAGATCCTGTTCATGTTCGTGACGATCTTCACGGTCGTCGTATCGGCGGAGACGGTCGCGGGCGAATTTACATCCGGCACGATCAAGCTGCTGCTAATACGGCCGTGGAGCCGGTCCAAGATCTTGTTGTCGAAATACATCTCGGTCATGCTGTTCGCCTTCGCGCTCGCGGCGCTGCTGTT
This sequence comes from Paenibacillus aurantiacus, assembly GCF_042431225.1. Taxonomy (NCBI): domain Bacteria; kingdom Bacillati; phylum Bacillota; class Bacilli; order Caryophanales; family Paenibacillaceae; genus Paenibacillus; species Paenibacillus aurantiacus. Next base: position 64,194 of record NZ_JBHMDO010000055.1, read on the forward strand.
CGTGCTAACCTTCGGGGTGAACGCGCTTCTGTTCGGCTCGGGCGGCGCGCGAGCCGATGTTCTCTCCGGATTGGGCACGACCCGGGACATATCGCCGTTTGGCTATATGCTGGCCTATTATGCCTTCGAGTTCATCAGCCTGATCATGATCGTCACCGTATCGTTCATGATCTCGACCGTCTTCCGCAGCGGCGGCTTGGCCATCGGATTGTCGCTGTTCTTCCTGATGGGCGGCAGCGTGGTGTCGCTGCTGCTCATGCAGCTCGATTATGCCTGGATCGATTATTTGCTCCTGATCCATCTGGACTTGACGACCTATCTAACCGAGCCGGGTTTCCAAATTAGGGATGGCGTCACGTTAGGGTTCTCCTTGGCCGTGCTGGCCGTCTACTACGTACTCATCATTGCAGTCACCTGGCTCGTGTTCAACAAGCGGGACGTGGCGACGTAAGACACGCTGCACCGCGCCCGGGATGTTCGCGAATGAGGGTGCGTCCGCCTGCGCGGCATCTCAGAACGAGCTTGAAGAACCTTCCTCTCCGTTCTAGCGGGGGGAAGGTTCTTTCTTCATTTGCGCTTGAAGTCGGCGAGCGACATCGCCCGGTACCTGCTTACGCAGTTGGCGAGGCGTGGTGTCGCGATTGGGACAGTTTCACGGCGTCCACTCGATCTTGAGCAGACGAATTATTTCGCTCTTGGCGACGAAGCCGTTTAAACCGGCCGATATCCGTTTTATATGGTAGTAGGCGGATTATATTTCGTTTCAGGCTGCGAGAGGGCGCAAAAGATCCCCGTGAACGGTATAGCCCGGCAAGGCGGCGCGAATGATAACCTTACTTCCAATAACAGGAGGAGCTAGAGCGATGATTTGGATCCTGCTGGCGCTGCTTGTCTTTATTTTTCAGATTGGGACCATCCTGATCCTGGAGTTTCGCAAGCCTTCGAAGACGGTTGCGTGGCTGCTGATTTTATTCATTCTCCCGATTGTAGGCTTCATCATGTACTACTTTCTAGCGCAGGAATACCGGCATCGCAAGACCGTCCGCAAGCGCAACGTCGTAGCGGAGGAAATGCGGCTTCAAGCGCTGCGAAGATGCAAAATGGTGCACCGTCCGACAGAGCTGGGCATCGGCGAATTCAGTCACCAGGAGCGGCTGTTCCGGCTGCTCTCCGGGATGTCCACCTCGCCGATTACGGGCTGTAACCAAACAGAGGTGCTCACGAACGGAGAGGCCACCTACGCTTCCATCCTGGAGGCGATCGAGGGGGCCAAGCATCATATCCACGTCGAATATTACACGATCCGCAACGACGGAATTGGCAACAAGCTGAAGGACGCGCTTATTCGGAAGGCGAAGCAGGGGGTGGAGGTGCGGGTCATCTACGACGGCGTCGGCTCGCTCGAGCTGCATGGCGGTTATATTCGGGACCTCCGGGAAGCCGGCATCCATACGCAGTGCTTCCTGGCGCCGCGGCTGGCGCTCTTCGACAAGCGGATCAATTACCGGGATCACCGGAAAATCGTCGTCGTCGATGGCCGCATCGGCTTCGTTGGCGGCATCAATATCGGCGACGAGTATTTGGGCGGCAATCCGAAGCTCGGATTCTGGCGCGATACGCATTTGCGGATCGAGGGGGACGCGGTTTACTTTTTGCAGGACGTCTTTCTGAAGGATTGGTGGTTCACCGCCAAGGAACGGCTCAGTGATCCGGCCTACTTACCCGAGCATAACTGCGTTGGGGATGAGCAGGTGCAGATTATTTCCAGCGGTCCGGACTCGCTGGCAGACGCCATTCTCGAATGCGTCTTCGCGGCGGTTTCGGTGGCGAAGCGGCGGATTTGGATTACGACGCCGTATTTCATTCCCGACGCGAGCATTCTGATGGCGCTGCGGACGGCGGCGCTGAGCGGCGTCGACGTGAGGCTTATTATCCCGTTCGTGGCGGATTCCAAATTGGTGCTGCGGGCATCGCTGTCGTATGTCGAGGATTTGCTGGCGGTGGGGGTACGGATCTACAGGTACCGCAAAGGCTTCGTCCATGCCAAGGTGCTCATCGTGGACGAGATGATGGCTTCCGTCGGCACGGCCAATATGGATATGCGAAGCTTCTTCAGCAATTTCGAGCTCAACGCGCTGTTATTCAGCCAGAAGGCAATCAAGCGGCTGGAGGGAGATTTCCTGGACGATTTGCGCGCTTGCGAGGAGCTGAGCTTATCCGTATTCGAGCGGCGGCCAAGGATGGCCAAAGCAGGCGAGGTGCTGGCGCGCATGCTGTCTCCGCTGCTGTAGCGGTTCCGTAAACGCCGCAACGGCAATGAAGGACGAGACGCGCGTTGTATAATTTATAGATACAAAATGTATCTATGTTGTGGTAGGATAGAAGCTATAAACCTATTAATTGGAGTGCAGCCCATGACGACAAAGGAAGCTCTGCAGCAAATTCAGGCCGATCTGCTTACGATGAGCGTAAGCGTGGAAGCGCAGATCGAACGAATCGATCGCATTCTGCAGGAGAGCGGACCGGATGGGCAGCCGCAGGAGCAAGTCTAGGAGCAGCGGCAAGGCTTGCCGGGCGCGCTTAACCCTTACATAAGACCTAGAGACAGACAGAACCACCGTCTAATCGGATACATCCGAGCAGACGGTGGTTCTTTGTGTTGGCGGCGCTACCCGAGAACGGCCGGCTGCGCATGAACGAGCGTCGGCCTGTCAAGCCGCAAGATATCCGCCACCGGATGCGGCTCTCCGCGGATAAGCGACAGCAGCAGTCCCGACCCGAGCATGCAGTAGACGTCGCCATTGCCGCCGTAGCCGAGCAGGTAATAGACGCCTTTGCGCTCGGGGTCCTCGCCGATGAATGGCAGGTTGTCCCGTGACTCCGCGAACAGCGCGTTCCACTCGTAGGCCGCGCAGGGCGTATCCGGACCAAACATCGCTTGCACTTGCTCGTAGAGGCGGCCGGTCTGCTTGCTGATCGCGGCAGGGCTGTCGTAAGGGGCGACAGCCGATTCGTCGAGACCGCCGGCGACGATGCGGCCGTCAGCGCTCGTGCGCAGGTATAGATACGGCCGCGCGGTCTCCCAGATGAGCCAGCGTTCGTGCCAGATGGCGGAAGCGTGCATCGGCTCGGTGACAATGGCGAAGGAGCGGTTCATTTTGGGTTTCACTAGACCGCCGCGAAGCTGCTCGGGTTCGTAGCCGACCGCATAGACGACATGATCGGCCTCGATCATATGACCCGCTTCCGTGCGGAGCAGGTGCTTGCCGCAGGGGAGCGTCTCGTGTTTGGCGACGGATGTATGCTCAAATACACGCAGCCCTTTATCCGCGGCCGCATCCATCACGGCATGCACGAAGCGGAAGGGATTGATTTCCCCGTCGCCATGGGTGACGATCGCCCCTGCCTTACGAAACGGGAAGCGGGCCTCGATCTGGTCTGGTCCCCACCATTCGACGTCGAAGCCATGTTTGGCAAGTGCTTCGTATTCGCGCTTAAGCTTCGGCAGATCCTGCTCTGTGCTCGCATAGTACAAGCTGCTGCGGTTGAAATATTCCACGTCTTTGCCCGTCCCGGCCGCCATGCTTGCGAGGTCACGGACTGCTTCGCGGCAGGCAAGGTGGAATCGAACGGCCGGGCCTTCCCCGATCTGCGCGATCAGATCGACCAGCATGATGTCGTTCGAGAATTGAAGCAGCCCGGTATTGGCCGACGTGCTGCCGCCGGCGACCCGCCCCCGCTCCACCAGGACCGCATCGATCCCGTTTGACGCCAGCGCATGGCCCATCAGGGCCCCGGCCATTCCGCCGCCGACGACCGCCGCGCGGACGGTGACGTTCTCCCTGAGCGCCGCGTACTCTCGCACGTTCGCAAGCGTCGTCGGCCAATAAAACGAACCGTTATGTAAATCTTTCATCGGCATGCCCTCCCACTGGCTAGGTTGCCATTCGGCCGAGGTGCTCATGCATGCAGCCGACGAGCCGGAGAAGGGCGGTCCAACCGGATCAAGGCGGCGATCGGATCGGGCTCTTCGCCGCGGATCATATCAAGCAGCAGCCGCGAGGCGAGCATGCTGTACACCGTTCCGTTACCGCCGTAGCCCAGGCAATAGTAGACGCCCGGCATGGCAGGGTCGGGGCCGATGAACGGCAAGCCGTCGCGCGATTCGCCGAACGTGGCGCTCCATTCATACGCGGGCTGCGCGGCAAGACCGGGGAACAGCGCCGACAGCTCTTGCATAAGCCGGACGGTGTGCCGGCCAATCTCCCGTGCCCCGAGCGCCGGCGCCTCGATGTCTTCGTCCAGTCCGCCGATGATGACCCGGCCGTCCGGAGTCGTGCGAAGGTACAGGTAAGGTCGCTTCGTCTCCCACATCATCCATTGCTTATGCCAGCCGCCCAAATTCGCCACCGGTTCGGTGACAAGGGCGAAGGAGCGGTGAAGCTCCGCTTTGATCAAATTGCCGCGAAGCTCCTCCGGCTCATAACCAATGGCGTAGACGACATGCTCCGCCTCAATGACGACGCCCGTATCGGTCGTAAGCCGATGAACGCCGTCGCCGGGAACATGCGAGGTGATCCCGGTATGCTCATAGACGGCCAGACCGTGCCGGACGGCTTGGTCGGCTAGCCCATGCACGAAGCGGAATGGATTGATTTCGGCGTCGCCATGCGTGACGATGGCCCCTGCTTTGCGGAAGGGAAAATGCGCCGCGATCCGTTCGGCTTCCCAAAATTCAACATCGAAGCCGTTGTGGAACAGCGCTTCAAACTCCCGGTGCAGCTTCGGGACGTCCTGCTCCTCGCTAGCATAGTAGAGGCTGCTCGTACGGCGGAACCCAACATCCAGCCGTAAGCGGGCCGCTAGCTGCTCCAACTGTTCGACCGCGCCGCGGCAAGCGCGGTAAAAATCGACGGCGCTTCCCGGGCCGACCTGCTCCATGAGATCGATCAGCATGATATCGTTGCTGAACTGCAGCAGCCCCGTATTGGCGGCCGAGCTGCCGCCTGCGATTTCGCCGCGTTCTGCCAATAGCGTGTCGATGCCGGCAGCGGCTAGGGCATGGGCGCAGAGCACGCCCGACATCCCGCCGCCGACGACGGCGACGCGAACAGTCTTGTTCTCCGCAAGACTCGGGTATCGTGTATAGTCGGGCAAGGTATCAGGCCAGTATAGCCTGCCGCCGTATAGCGTTTTGGTGGTCATCGCTCCATCTTCTCCTTCTATATCCACCTGTGTCGATTCCATTCTTATCCCCATAGGCAGCTCAAACCATCCAATCCCGGGCGCAGGATACGGCAAAAACGGACGGCTATCCGGCCGTCCGTTCCTTCCTTCATCTGCTATTCCTGAATCGGGTCCGGCACGAGACCGTCGCGTTCCAATTCGTGATTGGTCTTCATCCGCTCCATGTCACGCCCGAGCCGCCGCATATCTTCGGCATCCTGAACCATCGATCCATTCTGGACTTCGTCGACGGGACGGGAAGCGCGTCCGGCTTGACCTGCATCAACCGGCTCGATGCCATCCTTAGGACTGATAGGCATGGGAGGGTGTCGCCGTACTCGCGGTATTGCCGGTGCTTGTGGCGCTGGCACTTGGCGAGCTGCCCAATGACGGCTTGTCCTTCTCTTGATCCGCCTGTGCGTCGTTCTTCATGTTCTGGAACACGCCAGCCGTCGATTCGGCAACCGTAGCCACTTTATCGGCTGCGGCTTTCCCCATTTCATTCATGCGCTCGCGGGCAGCGGAAGCTTTGTCCGCCGCCTGGGACGCCATAAGGGAGGCCCGTTCGCGGGCGGCTGCCGTCAATTCCGACGATTTAAGTTTCAGCGACTCCCTCATTTCCTTGCCGTTCTTCGGCGTTACGAGCAGAGCCGTCACCGCGCCGATGGCGCCACCGATCAGTAGACCTTTCATTGCGTTTGCCATTGTTCGTCAACTCCTTATTTTGGAAGGTTGGATTAGAAGCGTCGCTAAGGAAGCGTCAGCATCGCTTACGACTTCTTGCCCTGTTAATAACCGGGGCGACGGGCTTTGAAACGATTGCGGCTCGTCGTTTCAGCCGGGCGGACAGGCGTTTATATGCAGGGTAGAGCGGCGGGCGGCATGAGGCTCGCCGGCCATTCACACACAATATCGAAAGGTGGAGATCTTCATGATCGGATGGGCTATCTTGTTCTTCGTTATTGCGATCGCGGCGGGCATAACCGGCTTTTTCTGGCTTGCTTCCGCGGCGGCGGCTATCGCGAAGGTGCTGTTTTTCGTCTTTCTCGTCTTATTCATCGTCTCGCTCGTGTTCGGCCGCAGAGGACGCGCATAGTGGCGGAGTAGGCGCATAACGCGGGTAAGAACGGCTAGGAGAGATAATTGCGAATAGGAGGCGAAGGACCATGGCGACGAATGTAACGAGCGCAACGAAGGTGCATACCGTCTCCACGATGCAAGAGGCGAAGGAGCAGGTGCGCAGCTTCATCGCGCAAGGTTATACGAAGGACCAGCTGTTCGTGCTCGCTCATGATAAAGACCGCACGGAGCGGCTGGCGGAGGCGACGGACACGGAGCGGATCGGGCTCGAAGAGGAGGGCGTCGTGACGGCGGTGGCGAATCTGTTCCGCTCGCGCGGCAAAGAGCTGCGGGCGAAGATGCAGTCCGTCGGCATCCGGGCGTCCGAGGCGGAACGGCTCGAGAAGGAGCTCGATCGGGACAAGATCGTCGTCATTGCTTGGGGCGGCAAGCCGTACGAGAACGACGATTACGATCCGCTCATTTCGTACTATCCGCCGTTTTTGATCTAGACCGGATAGGGCGTGCTTAGGCTCGAAACGAGCAGCAAGAAGACCGTTCACCATGGCGAACGGTCTTCTTGCCGTATGCGGGCCTTATAACGAAAAGGAGGCGTGGCGCGTGCTGCCCAACACTCGGTTTTTTCGCGCGGCGTACGGTACGATCATGCTGCTGTTGATCGTCTACCTCGTCGCCAAGGTCAGCTTTCTGTTCCGGCCCATTGCCGCGATGTTCAACATTTTGATCGTACCGTTCATGCTGGCCGGTTTCTTCTATTATTTGCTTCGCCCGATCGTGAACTATTTGACCGCGCGCAAGATGAACCGCTTCGTTGCCGTGCTGTTCATCTACTTGCTGCTCGCCGCGTTCCTTGCCATCTTCTTCATGAGCGTCTGGCCGGCGCTGGTCGCCCAGGTCGAGCTGTTCGCCGAGGAAGCGCCGCAGCTGATGGATGGATTCCGGGAGCAGCTGCTTCACCTGCAGCAGAACAGGATCGTCGAGTCGATCACATCGCCCGAGTCAGATATAACGGCACAAATTTCAGAATACGTCGGCAGGCTTGTCAATTCGGCCTCCGCGTATTTGAACAACGTCATCCAAGTGGTGACGGGCTTCGTCATTGCGGTAACGACGGCACCCTTCATTCTTTATTACATGCTGAAGGAGGGCGACGCGCTGCCGCATTATTTGCTCGGCGCCGTGCCGCGCCGGTACCGGCCGGACGGGGTGAGGGCGCTTCGGGAGATCGATGCGGCGCTCAGCGGCTTTATTCTGGGGCGGATGATCATCACGTTCCTGCTCGGCGTCATGATGTACATCGGCTTCCTCGTCATCGGTCTGCCTTACGCGCTGCTCGTGACGGTCATTGCGACGGTGCTCAACCTCATTCCATACTTGGGACCGATTCTCGGCGCGATTCCGTGCGTGCTCGTCGCCTTCACCGCTTCCCCCTCGATGGTGTTCTGGTCGCTTGTCGTGACAGTGGCCGCGCAGCAGATCGAAGGCAACCTGCTCTCCCCGCTCATCTACGGCAAGCGGATGGACGTGCATCCGCTGACGACGATCCTGCTGCTGCTTGTCGCGGGCGAAATCGCCGGCATACTTGGCATCGTGCTGTGCATTCCGTTCTATATGATCGTCAAAATCATCGTACAGCACGTGTACAACCTGTTCCTAGCCGAGAAAGTGGAGGAGCTGGTCGATTAGAGCCGGCTGCGCCAAGGTGCCTTACACGCGGCGCATTTCTTCCCGGTAAGCGCTCGGCGACATCTCGTAGAACCGCCTGAACTGCTTCGAGAAATAGAGCGCGTCCTGGATGCCGACGGAAGAGGCGATCTGCTCGATCGTCAGCTCCGGCCGCTCGCGCAGCAGCTGCCGGGCTTTGTCGATGCGCAGCTTCAAGAGGAACGTGACCGGCGTCATGCCCGTCCGCTGCTTGAACAGGCGGGACAGATAGGCGCGGTTATAGCCGAGCGTATCGGCCATCATCTCGATGGACACCGGCTCGGCGTATTGCGTGGAGAGATAGCGGATCACCTGCGAGATAAGCGCTTCGCCGTCCCCGCCTTGCCGGTCGGGCGCGGCCCCGCCTTCTCCGCCCGATGCGCCGAGCTCGGCGAGCAGCAGCTGCAGATAGCCGGCCGCGCGCAGATGCGCGACGCCGCCGCCGGCACGGAACGTCCGCTCGATGCTGCGCAGCAGCACCGCGATGCGCCGGTTCGACGCGCCGGCATGCGCCACGGGGGTAGCGCCGGTCAGGCCCGTCAAGGCGAGCAGCTCCGCGGCGTGGCGACCTTCGAACGCGATCCAGCGGTAACGCCACGGATCGCGTTCGTCGGAGGCGTAGCTGATCAGCTGCTCCGGGCGAATAAGGAACGTATGCCCCGCGCCGAGCGCGTACGTTTCGCCCCCGGCGGTGAATGTCCCGCTGCCGGAGAGGACATGATGCATGAGGTAGTAGTCGTACACTTTCGGCCCGATCCGGTGAGCGGGCTTTGTTTGGCTTTCGCCGGTAAACAAGACATACAGGTCGCCATGCGCATTCGGGACGGGGTTGGAGACTACCGTGTACGTGAACGGACGTTCCATGAGGCGCGCGCCCTCCTTTTGCCGTTTGGTCATATGAGCCCATTGTACCATAAATGCGATCAAACATCGGACAAGACTGCGGCAGTAAGTCACATATCTCCATATAACATGCACTTTGAGCCATTTCGTTCGACTTCGCATTCCGGTATACTAAACCTATCGAAAGCTTTTAAATTTGCAGATAAAGGAAAGTGGTCTTTGATGGCGAACATCCAGGAGCTTACAGCACGGTTTATCGAAATTTATGGCGGCAGCGCATCTGACGTCAAAGTCTTCCATGCCCCGGGCCGCGTCAATCTGATCGGCGAGCACGTCGACTATAACGGCGGCTACGTCTTCCCGGCCGCGCTGACATTCGGGACGACGCTGGTCATTCGCGAGCGCGACGATCAGCAGCTCGGCTTCGCGTCCACGAACTTCGACCTGCACAAAGTCCTCCCGCTGTCGCCGGTCGTATTCGACGAAGCGGACGACTGGATGAACTATCCGAAGGGCATTATCAGCACGCTTCAGCAGCAGGGCAAGACGTTCGAACGCGGCTTCGACATGCTGTTCCACGGCGAAATCCCGAACGGCGCGGGCCTGTCCTCCTCGGCTTCCATCGAGGTCGTCACGGCATACGCGGTGCAAAGCCTCGCGGGCTTCGAGACCGATACGGTCAAGATTGCGCTGCTCGCGCAGAAGTCCGAGAACGAATTCAACGGCGTGCAGTGCGGCATCATGGACCAGTTCGCGGTGGCGAACGGCCGCAAGGACCACGCGATTCTGCTCATGTGCGACACGCTCGAGTACGACCTTGTGCCGTTCAACTCGGGCAGCTACAAGCTCGTCATCGGCAACACGAACAAGCGCCGCGGCCTTGTCGACTCGGCGTACAACGAGCGCCGCGCGCAATGCGAGCAGGCCGTGGAAGACTTGAAGACGGCATTCCCGAATCTCACGCTGCTCGGCCAGCTGTCGCTCGCGGATTTCAACGCGAACGCCCATCTCATCAAGGACGAGACGGTCCGCAAGAGAGCGCGTCACGTTGTCGAGGAGATCGACCGCGTCGTCCGTTCGATGGAAGTGCTCAAAGCGAACGATCTTGCGGCATTCGGCCAGCTGATGAACGCCTCCCACGACTCGCTTCGCGACCTGTACGAAGTGACGGGCTTCGAGCTCGACGCGATGGTGGAAGCGGCGCGTCAAGTACCGGGCGTACTCGGGTCGCGCATGACAGGCGCGGGCTTCGGCGGCTGCACCGTATCGCTCGTGCACGAGGATGCAGTGGCGCGGTTCGAGGAGGAAGTCGGCAAGCGTTATAACGAAGCGACGGGGCTGACCGCGGACTTCTACGTCTGCTCGATCGGCAACGGCGTAGAGCAGCTCGTTTAAGCTTCTTAAAAGTGAGCGTTCAAAAAGTCGACGATTCAGCACCGACGTCTTGATCTGCTTCGTGATCAATTGGCGACTAATTGAACTACCTCTTAAAGTAAGCGTTCAAAAAGTCGACGATTCAGCACCGAGAAGGTGGCGAGAAGGCGAAGAAGGAGGAGCGGAGTTTAGGCAGACCTAAATGAGCACCGGACTTCAAGCCTGAACGCCAGATTCGATGCGTAAGTTACGTCTTGATATGACTTCGTGATCAATTGGCGACTAATTGAACTACCTCTTAAAAATACAAATAAAGCGATAGAGGGAGAGAGATCATAATGGCTGTATTAGTAACCGGAGGCGCGGGATATATTGGTTCGCACGCGGTGGCGGCGCTGCAGGAGCGCGGGGAAGAAATCGTCATCGTCGACAACCTGCAGCAAGGACACAAGGACGCGGTGCTGGGCGGCAAACTGTACGTAGGCGATTTGCGCGATAGCGAGTTTCTGGACACGGTATTTCGCGAGAACAGCATCGACGCGGTTATTCACTTCGCGGCCAACTCGCTCGTCGGCGAGAGCATGAAGGATCCCGGCAAATATTATCACAACAACGTCTACGGCACGCTTTGCCTGCTGGAGTCGATGAACAAGCACGGCGTGAAGTACATCGTGTTCTCCTCGACCGCGGCGACATACGGCGAGCCGGAGAGCGTGCCGATCCGCGAGACGGACCGGACGCTGCCGACGAACACGTACGGCGAGACGAAGCTGGCGATGGAGAAAATGATGAAGTGGTTCGACACGGCCTATGGCATCAAGTACGTATCGCTGCGTTACTTCAACGCGGCCGGCGCGCACGCGAGCGGCCGCATTGGCGAAGACCACAGCCCGGAGACGCACTTGATTCCGCTCGTCCTGCAGACCGCGCTCGGCCAACGCCCGCATATCTCGGTATTCGGCGACGACTATCCGACGGAAGACGGCACGTGCATCCGCGACTACATCCACGTCAGCGATCTGGCAGACGCGCACGTTCTGGCCGTCGACCGGCTGCGCAAAGGCGGCGATAGCTCGGTGTATAACCTGGGCAACGGTACGGGCTTCTCGGTCAAGCAGGTCATCGATATCGCGCGCGCCGTCACGGGCCGCGACATCCCGGCCGTCATCGAAGCGCGCCGCGCGGGCGACCCGGCGACGCTGGTCGCCTCGAGCGAACGCGCGCGCACGGAGCTCGGCTGGAATCCGACGCGCAACAAGCTCGAGGATATCATTAGCAGCGCATGGGCTTGGCATCAAGCGAATCCGAACGGCTACAACGATAAATAATCGCGCTAGGCGCAAACTCCCCGCGCGGCCGACCGCATATCGCAGACGTCGGACGCGCGCTGCAGTCTGAAAGGGGCATATACAGATGACGGAACAACATCAGACGATAACGGCAAGCGAGGCGCTGCTGCTGATCGAGCGGCTCGTCCAATTCGCGGAGCAGCGGGGGATGATCGAGCCGCTGGACCGTTTCGCGGCGCGCAATGCGCTGTTGGACCTGTTCCGGTTCACGGAGCCGCACGGCGGCGAGGTACCGGTCGAAGAGCTGCCAAGCCCGGTGATGCTGCTCGAGCCGCTGCTCGACTACGGCGCGTCGGTCGGTCTGATTCAAGGCAACACGACCACGTTCCGGGATTTGCTCGACGCCAAGATCATGGGACTGCTCATGCCGCGCCCGTCCGAGACGGCGGCCCGCTTCGCGAGTCTTGCGCAAGAAGGAGGAGTCCAGGCGGCGACGGACGACTTCTACCGGCTGAGCATCGATTCGAACTATATTCGCATGGACCGCATCAACAAGAACCAATACTGGCGGCAGCCGACCGAATACGGCAGCCTGGAGATTACGGTCAACCTCTCCAAGCCGGAGAAGGATCCGAAGGAGATCGCGCTGCTCAAGACGATGGCGCCAAGCAGTTATCCGAAGTGTCTGCTCTGTGCCGAGAACGTCGGCTACGCCGGACGAGCCGATCATCCGGCGCGGCAGAACTTGCGGGTCATTCCGCTTGCGCTGAAGGGCGAATCGTGGTTCTTCCAATATTCGCCGTACGTTTATTACAACGAGCACAGCATCGTATTCCGCGCCGAGCATACGCCGATGCGGATTTCGTCGGACACGTTCGCGCGGCTGCTCGATTTCGTCGAGCAGTTCCCGCATTACTTCATTGGTTCGAACGCGGATTTGCCGATCGTCGGCGGTTCGATTCTGAACCACGACCACTTCCAGGCGGGCCGTCACGTGTTCCCGATGGAGACCGCGCCGGTCGACGCGGTATTCGCGGATGCGCAGGCGCCAGGAGTCCGGTTCGGCACAGTCGCGTGGCCGATGTCGGTCGTCCGGCTCAGCGGCGCGGACAAGGCGGAAGTGTTGGCCGCGGCCGAGCGCATGCTGGCGGCTTGGCGCGCGTACAGCGATCCGCAAGCGGATATTTTCGCGTTCACGGACGGTCCGGACGGTTCCGTGCCGCATAACACGATTACGCCGATCGCGCGCCTGCGGGACAATGGCGAATACGAGCTGGATTTGGTGCTGCGCAATAACCGGACGAGCGAAGAGCACCCGGGCGGCATTTTCCATCCGCACCAACCGCTGCATCATATCAAGCAGGAGAATATCGGCTTGATCGAAGTCATGGGCCTTGCGGTGCTGCCAGGCCGATTGAAGACGGAGCTGGAGGAGATCGCGCTGCTGCTCACCGGCGGTAAGGCGTACGATCCGTCCGCGGTCGCGGGAGGTCCGCTTGCCAAGCATGCGGCATGGATCGAATCGATGCTGCGCGAGCATGGCTCGGCGCTGGCGCCGGATGCGGCGGCGGACGTGCTGCGAGATGAAGTCGGACGCAAGTTCCTCGACGTGCTGAAGGATGCGGGGGTATACAAGCGTACGGCGGAAGGCCGGCAGGCGTTCGCACGGTTCCTGCAATCGATGGGGATGACCGCGCAATAGATTTGCCGCGCGAAGCGCCAAAAAGACAGTTGGGCACGAATCGGAGCATCGGTTCAGCCCAAACTGTCTTTTTTTGAACCGATTTTCAGTGAGAACAAGTGATCGGAAAAAAGCAATCATTTATTATAAAAAATAATGGAATTTATTATAAATAAAAAAAAGGAAATGAATCCTTCGCATCGAATACCGAAACGACAAGTTCTTTTAACGAGGAGGTAATTTTGGTGTCAATCTCGATCGTGGCTCTCGATGATTTTCTCAAGCTGTCGGCAGACGAGCAGGTGGAGAAGCTGAAGCAGTACAAAATCGATTACACGCTGAAGGACATTCGCGAGGTATGGGGCTTTAAGCATTCCGCCCAGTACTACATGCTGCTGAAGAAGCTCCGTATTTACGAGCGGGTAGTCAATAAGTCGGATAAGTTCTACCCCGAACAGCTTCTCCCTTCGCGCAACGGCTTCAATGCCGGCTACACGTACACCTCGACTTCGCGGAAGACGCCGGCCGATCAGTTCGCCTACGAGCTCAACGTGACGCTGAGCGGACCGGAATTGGCGGACAAATTGGAGCGTTTGGCGCATTTTCTGAAGGGTGAGCAGAAAGAAGTGACAATCAAGCTGTCGATCGCGGCCGATCATGCCTCGGACGAATTGGCGGATGACGCGGAAATGGAAGACATCTAATTTTTCACCTTCGCGCTTTACCGAGACAACGCATCTAAGCTTTAAGTCTTAAACAAGTAGACGCAACACAGCATTGCGGTCGTAAAATGGCAGCCGGACTAACCGGAGTTTCCTCTTCCTCTATTCGCCCTCGTCGTTCTCTGGCTGGTTCGGGCCTCCGCATTGCGATCCGACACCGTCCGACAGGACTGCCACCCCACTCTTGGCGATACTACGGGAGACCGATCCGTTCCTATGAAAAAAGACGCGCGAGAGCGCTTCGCTCTTGCACGCCTTTCCTAGATTACAAGCATTTTATAAGCGGGATGAAACGCTCCGCCGCTTCAAGACGGCGGCAGCCAAGCCGCCATGACTCATCTTAGGCTTACTTGCGCAATTGGCCAAGCTCCGAGACGAGCGCTTCCACTTCGCTGATGCTGAACTTCTCCTTGCTCGCGACGACCTCATACAAATCCTTGATATCCTCGTAACGCCCAACGGAAAAGCTCGATGCCTGCATCGCGGCGGCCGTAGCCATCCGAAGTTTGGTCTTGATCTCTTCAATCATAAATTCCACGTTCTCTTGCGTAGGCTCGTTCAGGTTCTTCATGCCGGGACACATCCTTTGTCTTATCGCTGTCCGTATTGTACCATGCGGCCCGTCTGCCCGCCACATAAGCGGTTTGAGCAGGAGGGGGAATTGGAGTACAATTTAAATTGAGCGTTCAAAAAGTCGACGATTCAGCACCGAGAAGGTGGCGAGAAGGCGAAGAAGGAGGAGCGGAGTTTAGGCCAACCTAAATGAGCACCGGACTTCAAGCCTGAACGCCAGATTCACTGCCGAGCTACGTCTTGATCTGTCTCGTGATCAATTGGCGACTTTTTGAACTGCCTCGGCGGTAAGGGGGGACGGACGATGAGAAGCAAGGCGAAGGGGCGCAGCGGCCCGGAGCAAGGCAGAACGGCTTGGCAGCGTGCCGATCTCGCGGGATTGCGGCTGTTTCTAAGCGACATTGCGGCTCGGCATCCGGACCCGGAGGGGCTCGCCATCGTATGCATCGGCACGGACCGCTCGACCGGGGACAGCTATGGCACTTGGGTCGGCACGCTCCTGGCGGAGCGCGGCTGGAAGAACGTCGTCGGCACGCTTGCTGCGCCATGCGACGCGGAACATTATGGCGTGTTGACGCAATCGCTGCCGCAGGAGCGGGTCGTTATCGCCGTCGATGCCGGCCTTGGCAAGGCGGACGGCGTTGGCGGATTCCTCGTCGCGGCAGGTCCGCTCTATCCATCCCGGGCCACGGGCGGGCAGCTAGCCCCCGTCGGAGATTACAGCATCGGCGGGATTGTTGGTCCGCTTAGCGCCAAGCCCTATTGGAGCTTGCAGCGAGCGTCGCTGTACCAGGTGATCGGAATGGCGCGGGATACGGCAGAGGCGATCAGTCAAGCGTGGGGAATTTCTCCAGCGGGGGATAACGGAGAGGTGTCGGATTATCCGTCGGATACGAGGCTGGTCCGATTCATGATGGAGCCTGAACGGTGAATGAAGAATACGATCGACTTCTTAATCTACTATTATTCGTAAAGGGCGTGTTATAGATGACAGCTGTAACCATTGCCAACCGCCAGACCGAGCTTGCGAACGGACTGAAGATCGCTTACTACGATTCCGGCGACAAAGAAGGCGTGCTGCCGCAAGGCGCCGCCGCGGTGCTGCTGCATGGCTTCTGCGGCAGCTCGGCTTATTGGGAAGACGTGCTCCCGCTGATCGGCGGCTTGGGCCGCATCATCATTCCGGACCTGCGCGGCCACGGCTTGAGTTCGGCGGCAAGCGAGGAAGTCTACGCGATGGAGTCGTTCGCGGACGATCTCGCGGAGCTGCTTCGTCAGCTGTCGGTCGAACGCGTCTGCCTGTTCGGGCATTCGCTCGGCGGCTACGTGTCGCTCGCATTCGCAGAGAAGCATCCGGACAAGCTGGAGTCGTTCGGCTTGATCCACTCCACGTCGCTGCCCGACAGCGATCAGGCGAAGATCGGCCGCGACAAGGCGGTGAACACGATCAGGACCGAGGGCATCGAGACGTTCGTGAACGGGCTCGTGCCGAAGCTGTTCGCGCCGGAGCATATTGAGACGATGGAGAAGGCTTTGAAGCGCGTGACCGCAATCGGCTATGCGACTTCGCCCGAGGCGGCGGCCGCGACCGCGCTCGGCATGAAGTCGCGCAAGGACCGCCGCAGCGTACTGGAGAATTTGGAAGTGCCGCGCCTGCTCGTGGCCGGCTCGGAGGACGGCGTCATTCCCGCCAAGAACACGTTTACGTCGGAAGGGAAGAACGTCTCGCAAGTGCTGCTCAGCGGCTCGGGTCATATGAGCATGGTCGAGTCGCCGGCCGAGCTCGGCAATCGCATCTCGGCCTTCGTCCGCCATTTGTACGTGAAGAAATAATAAAAGGGGCCGCCGGCCGAGCGGGTGACCGTATGACGGCGGCGGCTCCTCGCTTGTGAATAAGGGCCGCAGCGCCGCGGGGAGAGAGAAACGTGTTCCAACGGGATTATTTTATGCGCATGATCGAGCAGATCGGGGAAGTCAGCGGCGTGCTGCTCGGATTGCGCCGGGAGAAGAAGCAGGAGGAGGCGCTGCAGATCATCGATGAGCAGCTCGACAAGCTGTTTCGGATGAACGGCAAGCTGATCCGCTCGCTCTCGGATACGGATCTTATCCGGATGATGTCGCGCAGCGGCGTTGTCGAGACGGCGAACGTGCAGGGCATCGCGCTGCTGTTGAAGGAAGAAGGACAGCTGCACGAGGAGCTGGAGGATGAGGAAGCGGCTTACGCCTCCCGGCTGAAGTCGCTTCATCTGTTCGCGCGGATGGCGCTGCTGGACGCACCGCCGCTGGCGAAGCCCGCTTCCGAGGAAGCGGAGGAGCTGGTCGCGCTGCTGGCGCCTTACGAGCTGCCGCCGGCAACGAAGAAGCTGCTGGCGGAGTTTTACGAGGCGCACAGCCGGTTCGACAAGGCAGAGGATGTTCACTATGAATTGATGGAGGACGGCGAGCTGCCGCGGTCGGAGACCGAGGCATTCTATCGTCGTCTTCTTCTGCTGCCAGAGGATACGCTGCGAAGCGGCGGCGTGACGCGGGAGGAAGTGGGCGCGGCGCTGGCGCAGTTGGAACGGCATGAAGAAGCGAGGAGCTGAACGAGACTCACGATGGATACATGGATAACGGATATTCGGGAAGCGGTAGCGGCAGGACGGCTGCTGCAGGCTTCCTTCAGTCAACTTAGACGCAAGGACGGCGACGCGCCGCCGAAGACCGCGGTGCGGCCGATCGAGCTGCGCGGCAGCCGGTATTACCAATTCGAATACCACTTTCCGACGAAGGTCACGCATGAGAACGTGCCGGAAGCCGAAGCGGCGGAACGTCTCGCCGATTGGCTTCAGCTTCATTATCGCCAGGCGCTGCTCAAGACCGTGGAGGCGGATATTCAAATTTTGTTCAACAAGAAAGGCAAGGCTGCCGTGCTGCGCAAGCCGCCGACAGCCAAGAATGCGGCGGCGCCGCTGGCGCACAACCGTCAGAAGCAGCGGGTGATCCAGGAAGGGACGGCGGCGCCGTTTCTCGTGGAGCTGGGCATCATGACGAAGGACGGTCAAGTCGCCGCCAAGAAGCAGGATAAATACCGCCAGATCAATCGGTTCCTTGAGATGGTTAGCGACGTGCTGCCCGAGCTGCCGACGGACCGGGAGATTAAGATTGTCGATTTCGGCTGCGGGAAGTCGTATTTGACCTTCGCGCTGTACCACCTGCTCGCGATCGAGCAGCAGCGGCCGATCTCGGTCATCGGTCTGGATCTGAAGGAAGACGTCATTGCCTTCTGCACGGAGCTGGCGGAGAAACTGGGTTATGACCGGCTCAAATTTCAGGTTGGCGATATCGCGGATTTTAATGAACTGTCCAAAGCCGATATGGTCGTGACGCTGCATGCCTGCGACACCGCGACGGACGCGGCGCTGGCCAAAGCGGTCGGATGGGGAGCGTCGGTCATTTTGTCGGTGCCATGCTGTCAGCACGAGCTGTTCAAGCAGGTGAAGAACGACACGCTCGCTCCGCTGCTGTCGCATGGGCTGCTCAAGGAGCGGTTCAGCGCGCTGGCGACCGACGCGGTGCGCGCGCAGCTGCTCGAAGTCATCGGCTACAAAGTGCAGCTGCTCGAATTCATCGACCCCGAGCATACGCCCAAGAACCTGCTCATCCGGGCAACGGCCAGCGGAAGCAAGGCTGGTGCGCGCAAATGGGAGGAGTATGTCGCATTTCGGGATGGACTGAACCTTTCGCCCTATCTGGAAACCGCGCTTGCGGAACGTCTTGCCGCTTACAAGTAATCCATTGTAACTAGGTAACTAGTATTCGAATACATGACATAGAGATTGTCGACGCAAATTGCGTATGATAAAATAAAAACTATACGCGAAGTCCTAGGAAAAATCCGTTAATTCAGATGTGGGACGATCGTTTCGGGACTGACGGCAGGGGTGGATTGCTGTCTGTTCCTCGTTCTTTTGAGATTCTTGTTCCTATCGTTGTCCATAACGTTATCCTCTTACTGCATAGAGCATCCCTGCTGCTTCTGCGTGATGCGATGGCCGATGATATAGAGAAGGCCGGCGCGCTGATTTTGCGCCGCTGGCGGAACGTAATTCTTTGCGCATGCTAGCTGCTTATCGCTTAACTGTCGACGCCTAAGGGAATTGTTGGAAGCGATTCCGAACGACTGCTTCTGCCCGATTTCGAAGTCGAACGACAGGTTTCATCATCTATAAATTCGGTTCGTTCGCAGTCTTCCCGGGCCGTGTGCGACGTGCTGGACATTCTTCCGGCGAAGCGAGGCTCGCGGGAGGGCAAGGGGCGTTCGAATCGATCCCCGCGGGACTGACAGTTCCCCTTCGTCCCCGAGAAGGGATTGGCGCGAAGAAGGGTTGCAATCAGGTAGTCGAGCGATGAGAAGGAGAGGGAGACGGGTGGCGTATCGAGGTAGAATGACAGCAATAGCGGCCGCGGTCGGCTTGTCCGGCGGCGCCGCGCTTTACGGGCTTTGGCCCGAGGAAAGTCATCTGCTTCGGGCTTGCGCCGGCGCGCTGATGTTTGCCGCCGTCTCCGTCCCCGCTGGCTGGTGGCTAGGTTGGAAGTATGACCGGCTGGCCCGGCTGTCTGTCATGGACCCGCTGACAGGCGCTTACAATCGGCGCTTCGTGGAGACGGGATTCGTCAAATTGACGGCACGTGCCAGTAAACAGCGTAAGCGGATGGCCATCATACTGCTCGATGTCAACGATTTCAAGCAAGTCAACGATTCGCTCGGCCATGCCAAAGGCGACGCGGCGATCCGTGAGGTCGCGCTGGCGCTTCGACATTGCGCGGAGTGCGGGGAGATCGTGGCGCGGTGGGGCGGCGATGAGTTCATGGTCATCTGCCCCTATGCCGACGACAAGGCGGTCGCCACGCTGCTGCGCAGCGTTCGCGAGCGACTGGAATATGCCTCGCTGCGTACGGGAATCCGGCTTGCCGTATCGGCTGGAGTGGCCGCCTATCCGGCTGACGGCGCTCAGATCAGCCAGCTTGCGCAGATTGCCGATACAAGGATGTATGCAGACAAGCTGTTGGCCAAACGAGACCAAGCCGAACAGGAATCGGCGCAGGCAATGGCACAATAAACAGGCAATCAAAGGCGGAATGGCAAATGAGAAAAGCGCATATTTCCTCGGTAAGGCCGGGGGACAAACTGGGGCGCACCGTCTTTCAAGAGAATGGCAATGTTCTGCTGGGGGAAGGCGTCGAGTTAACCCAACGATTTATCGACAGGCTGGAGAATTTGGGCATCGACATGCTCTATATCCAAGATGACATGACCGAGGATCTGGAGCCAAGCTCGGCGATTCAGGACGAGACGCGCCGCAAGGCGATGAACGAAGTCCACAAGACGATGACGACGCTCATGGATACGCACAAGACCAAAGGGCGCACGGTCGCCCCGGAGCTTGGACGCACGTTCCGCACGGTATTCGGTCAGATGATGCAGGACCTGTCTGCACGGCAAGACATGTTGGTCAGCTTGACGAATATTCAAGCGATGGACTCTTATCTCTTCAATCATTCGGTTAATGTCGCTATACTCGCCGGCATTATGGGCGTGGCCAAAGGATACAACCGCAATCAGCTGGAGGAGCTGGGCGTCGGTGCTTTACTGTTCGATATCGGCATGACGCAAGTGCCGAAGGAACTGCTGAACAAGGCGGCGTTCTTGAGCGACACGGAGCGTGGCTCGGTTCAGAAGCATGCGGAGGATGGGTTCAACCTGCTTCGCGCGCAGCACGACGTATCGTTGTTGTCGGCGCACTGCGCGTTCCAACATCACGAGCGGTTCGACGGAAGCGGGTATCCCCGCGGGATCAAAGGCAACGACATTCACGAATACGCCCAGATCATCGCCATCGCGGACGTTTACGACGCGCTGACCTCGCCGAGACCGCACCGCAAACGGTATACGCCGACGGAAGCGATCGAGTTTTTGTTCGCGGCGGGCAATACGTACTTCGACGTGAATTTGATCAAAATGTTCTGTAAACACATCTCCATCTATCCGATTGCGACGACCGTGCTGTTAAGCTCCGGCCAGATCGCTGTCGTATCCGCCAACAACCCGCTGGCCGTCCACCGTCCGACGGTGAGAATCATTCGGGAAGCGGACGGCAACCCGCCGGCGGCGGCGTACGAGATCGAACTGAAGGATTCCAACAACTTGCTCATCGTCAAGGAAGTTTAACCGCGGCGCGAAGCGTTGGCGAAGACACGCGAACCGCGTGGACAATTGAATGCACGACAAAGGCAAACTTGCTGAAAGGCAAGGACGCAAAGCTAAAGGGTCTACCGTTCGCGTGCATCGCGGACAACGACAGCCTGGCCGCCGAAGCGAGGGCATCCGTGTACAGGATGACGAAGGCGGCTCAAGTTCCAGGAAGCGGCTTTTTTATTTTGTATTCACGGAGGCACACCACATCATGACGAGAGCATCTAGAGTTGAACAATCCGGCGTGTACGGCAAAGAAATGACGACGTATCCCCTGCAGGCGCTGCTCGATAGCAGAACGGTCGTCGAGAAGGACGGGTACGTATCCACGGGTCTGGTCACCCATGTGGAAGGCGAGATGCTGGAGATCGAAATGTCCGAGTTCAAGTCGTTCCATCTGGGAGACCCGGTTCATCTTACGCTCTATTCGCCGGTTGGCATCCAGCGGCTGCAATCCACCGTTATCGCGGTGGCGGAAGGGTCGCTGGCTGTGCTGCTGCCGCCCAAGTCGCTGGCGGGGCTGGAGGAGAAGCGGGAGGCGACCCGCGTCGAGGTCCGGCTGGACGGGAAGATTCAGCCAAGCACACAGGCAACCGGGGCGGAAGGCGCGGACGACATCGACGAGGAGCCGGCGGCGGTATTCAAGACGAGGAATGTGTCGCTCAGCGGCATCGGGTTCGAAGCCGTGCATAACGTGACGCTTGGCATCGGCGAGATCCTGCCGGCGGTCGTCTCGCTGGGTCATGAGCTCAGCTGCCAGCTGGAGATCGTGCGGCGCGAGTTGGAAGGGGAATATTGCTTCTACGGCGCGCGCTTCGTGGGGTTGAACGAGCTGCAGACGAGGATGCTTCGCGCGTTCTTGATCCGCGAGCAAGTATCGAATTATTACCGGATCAAGGAGAAGCGCAAGTCGCTGGAGCGCATGTAAGCCGTTCGCCCGACATGAACGTGGATTGGGGAATCAAGGGAACCGGCTGCGGCCGCGTTTCCTTTTTTTATTTGCTAGTCAGATGTCGATAGCCGATAAATCTCCCGCCTGCCGAACCTGACAAAATAGGTAAGAGGCTGCGTGCGTTCGTCCGGGCCGCTCTTGTTTCCCTAGCATATGCTGAAGGAAACGCAAGAGGAGGAGTTGGAGAATGGCATCGACTCGAGTAAAACCGAAGCGTCTCGCATCCAGCAAGGGGAGGGTCATCCGTACGGCCAAAATCCCGACCGGAAGCGCGAAAGCCGTCTACTTGAACCGGTTGACGGTGCTGTGGGTCCAGAACAACGGCGTCACGTTCAACACGAGAGGATTTTTCGCCCGCCTATTCCGAAACAACACGCTGGTCTCGACCGCTTTTTTTGACAATTTCGGCGTTGTGCAGTTCGGCAACGTCGGCGTGCTGACGACGTCCAATCTGACGATCCGCATCTTTAACACGCACGGCGTGCAATTCCGTTCCCGGAGCATTCCGGCGGGTTCGGAGGCATTCGCCGTCATCGGCTAGGGGCTGCGGCTCCGCATCGCCGACGGTCCGTTGCGGCGAACGCATAGTCCATCTTCGCTGCAATGCACAATGGCGCCACAGGCATGAGGCCTGCGGCGCCATTTGGCATGTCTAGCTCTGACTACGGAAAGGGGGCTAACCGCCGAACGCTTCGCGGAAGGCCGCCTGGAGTTTGGCCAAGTCGACGTCCCACAATTCGGCGATCTCCGCGCTGACGTTCTCGTCCCACCAGTCGGCGAGTTTGCGGCGGTTGCTTTGGTTCTCCGCAATCCAGGGGAGATTGAGGGCTACTTTCTTGAAGTACAGCTTCTCCGCCGCTTCGAGCTTTTCTTTGGAGACGTAGACGTTCAGACGCTTGACGGTCCGGTACAGCTCATTGTCGCAGGCACGCCGGATTTTGCGCGCGGTCGGCAGCCCGGCCGCATGTTTGGAAGGGGGGGATGGTTTCATCGTGACCGACTCCTCTCATTCCCCTATATATGCGAGCGGCTGCCGAATGGTCACCTGCCCGGGCCCAGCCTCTATTGCACGTAAATGTAGCCAACCATCGGACCGTTATGCTCGCGCGTATCGTGCGTTTGGCAGATGATCGGATAGGTGCCTTTCTTCTCCGCCTTGAATTTGACGACCGTCGTTTTGCCTTTCTCCACCGTCCCTTGGACGCCGAGTCCTTCGATGACGAACGGATGCGTTTCGCCGCTGATGCCCGTTAGATGCAGCTCGACTTCCTCGCCGGAGCTCACGAAGATGCTGCTCGGCGACCAGAGATAGGCTTCGATCTTTTTGCCGCCGGCGTCGCGCGCCTCGAATTCCCCTGTGACCAGATGCATGACGCGCGTCTGGCTAGGCGTCGCCATGGCGGCCTGCGACTGGTTCCACTTGAAGCATACGACCGCGACAACGACGGCTAGGAGCAAAACCGCGAACAGCTTGAGTTGTTTTTTGGTAATGACGAAAATGTTGGTCATGCAACGCCCACCTGCTTTCTTCGTATTAAACACAGCTAGTCTATGCACGGGCTTGTTCAGGCATGTCTACCGGTTTTTGGCAGCATTCGTGCGATGTGACGGAATTGTCACTTTATTGTGTGTATGGTCTTATGGAGGCATGCCACCTGATGTGCTAGAATACCGATAGAGACAGAAGCGTTCAAATTTAGAAATGATAGGAGACGGAGAATGGAGTGGATTCACGAGCTTGCAACCACCGCGTTGCACTGGATTGAGGAGTTAGGTTATTGGGGCATTATCATCGGTCTTGCGATCGAAGTCATCCCGAGCGAAATCGTGCTGGCGTTCGGCGGCTACCTGGTGTACAAGGGCGAGATTACCTTCCTGGCCGCGGTTATTTGCGGAACGATCGGCGCGGTCATCCAACAGTGGATACTATATGCGATCGGCAGATTTGCCGGCAGGCCATTCTTTGAAAAATACGGCAAGTTCATCAAAATTTCGCCGAAGCACTTGGATACGGCGGAGAAATGGTTCAATAAATACGGCTCCGGCATCGTCTTCACGGCCCGGTTCGTACCGGTTATGCGCCAAGCGATCTCGATTCCGGCCGGCATGGCGCGCATGAATTTCGGTCTGTTCACGATCTTGACGCTGCTTGCATCGATCCCGTGGTCGATCCTGTTCGTGTACTTGGGCAATTCGCTCGGCGACCAATGGGAGAATATCGATGAGAAGGCCGGGCCTTATGTACAGCCTGCGCTGCTGATCGCGATTGCGCTGTTGGTCGTGTACGTCCTGTTCAAGACGCTTCGTAAGCGCGGCAAAACGGTATAATTTGGTGCCGTAGCTCCGGGTTTGGTACAATGGAGAGAAGTTGGATCAACGATTGACTCGTACATAACGATCATTTCCCAGGAGGGATACCGATGAGCAAGAACGTAGCGAACAAGCTGAACAAAGGCATTAGTCCGCAGCAGTTTATTGACGGTATGCAGAAGAATAAGGAAGCGTTCGAGGATTGGAGCAATCGGTTCGAGTGGCACAGCGAAGAAGACCGCGCGTTCTTCGCAGGACTGCGGAACCGCGGCGACCTGCGCATCCTGATCTTGATGGCCGAGTGGTGCGGCGACGTCGTGCGCAACGTGCCGGTCGTGTTCAAGGCGCTTGAGCATTCTGGCCTTCCGGTAGAAGTCTTGATCATGGAAGAGCATCTGGATACGATGGACGAATTCCTGACGATGGGCGGACGTTCGATTCCGATCGTCATCGCGGCGAACGCCGAAGGCGACGTGCTCGGCCAGTGGGGACCGCGTCCGGCACACGTGCAGGAAGCGATGATTGCCTTCAAGCAGGCGAATCCGGACCGCGAGGCTGCCGATTACCAGGAGAAGCTCGCCGAGACGCGCCAAGAGATGGGACGCCGCTACGGCGATGGCACCGATTATCAGCAGACGATCGTAACCGAGCTTCGCGAGTTGCTCGCCAAGGTGTAAGGGATATGACGCTGAAAATCGAAACGTTCTCCCTTGGACCTTTGCAGACGAATTGTTATTTGGTAATCGAAGAAACCGGCACGCGCGGCTTCGTCGTCGATCCCGGCATGGGGCCGAAGCGATTGCTGGACCGGATCGCGACGCTTGGCTTGACGATCGAGGCGATCGTGCTTACGCACGCGCATTTCGACCATATGGGCGGCGTGGACGAGGCGCGCAAGGCGCTGAAGTGTCCTGTCTATCTGCACGATCTGGAGGCGGACTGGCTGACGGATGCGAAGAAGAATGGTTCGACGCGTTGGCCGGACGTTACCGGTCCGCTGACGACGGAGCCGGCTGAACACGCGCTGGCGGACGGACAGAAGCTGACGTTGATCGGTCACTCGTTCGAGGTGCTGCATACGCCGGGTCACTCGCCGGGCAGCGTAAGCTTGGTCTGCGGCGAGCATCTGATCAGCGGGGACGTGCTGTTCCGTCAATCGGTCGGGCGTACGGATCTGCCGGGCGGCCGCGAGCGCGACTTGTACGACTCGATCCGCGGTAAGCTGTACAAGCTGAACCCGAACACGCGCGTCTATCCGGGACACGGCCCGCAGACGACGATCGGATTCGAAATGGCGAACAACCCTTACGTTCCGGCTTAAGCCGGGCGTAGGGGTTTCTCCTTAAGTAGAGGGTAAGAAGACGGGATGTAATCTTGTGATGGAGGCTTGGATCATTGGCAGAGACGAAGCAACGCGCGAAGGAAGAAGAGCTGGATAACGGCATCGGCAAGACCGAGCTGACGCCCGAGGAGAAAGCGGCAGAGCAGGAGCGGATCATGAAGCGGATCGCGGCTGAGCTGAGCTTGCCGCTGACGAAGATCAAAGCGGCCGTCGGGCTGCTGGATGAAGGCAATACGATACCGTTCATAGCCCGTTATCGCAAGGAGATGACCGGCGAGCTGGACGAGAACGAGCTTCGCTCGATCGAAGAGAAGCTGCAATATATGCGGAATCTGGAGCTTCGCAAACGCGAGGTTATCCGCCTAATTGACGAGCAGGGGAAGCTGACGGATGAATTGAAAGCGTCGATTGTCGCTTCGGCGAAGCTGCAAGAGGTGGAAGATCTGTACCGGCCCTATCGCCAGAAGCGGAAGACGCGGGCGAGCGTGGCGAAGGAGCGCGGGCTGGAGCCGCTCGCGCAGTGGCTGCTGTCCCAGCCGCGGCAGGGCGACCCGCAGCGGGAGGCGGCGCGTTACGTCGATGCCGACAAGGGCGTCGCGACGCCGGAGGAGGCGCTGCAGGGCGCGATGGACATTATCGCGGAGCAGCTCGCCGACGATGCCAAGATTCGCGCGTGGGTGCGCAAATTCACGTTCGATAACGGCATTCTGCGCACCGAGGCGAAGGACAAGGACCAGGAATCGGTCTATGAAATGTACTACAGCTACCAGGAGCCGGTGAAGCGTCTGCCGCCGCACCGGACGCTGGCCATTAACCGCGGGGAGCGCGAGGAAGTGCTGCGCGTCGCGTTGGACGTGCAGGCCGAGCGTATTCGCGACTATATCGACCGTCAGACAATTCGCGGCGGGACGCCGCAGCCGATCAAGGAGATTTTGCTCGCGACGATCGAAGATGCTTACAAGCGACTCATCGCGCCATCCATCGAGCGCGAGGTGCGCGGGGAGCTGACGGATAAGGCGGAGGAGCACGCGATCTCCATCTTCTCGGCGAACCTGCGCAATCTGCTGCTCCAGCCGCCGGTACGCGGCAACGTCGTGCTCGGCGTCGATCCGGCATTCCGGACCGGCTGCAAGCTGGCCGTCATCGACGAGACCGGCAAGCTGCTCGAGGTGGCCGTCTCTTATCCGACGCCGCCGAACAACAAGGTCGCCGAAGCGGAGAAGCTCATTAACGGCTTGATCGATAAGTATAAGGTCGAGCTGATCGTCATCGGCAACGGCACGGCTTCCCGCGAGACCGAGCAGTTCATCGCCAGGCTGATCGCCGGACGCAAGTCCGCGGGCAAGGATAAGGAGCTCGGGCTCAAGTACATTATCGTGAACGAAGCTGGCGCCAGCGTCTACTCGGCCTCCAAGCTGGCAGCCGAAGAGTTCCCGTCCCTCGACGTCGCCGAGCGGAGCGCGGTCTCGATCGCGCGTCGCCTGCAGGACCCGCTTGCGGAGCTCGTGAAGATCGAACCGAAGGCGATCGGCGTCGGCCAATACCAGCATGACGTCAGCCAGAAGCGGCTGGAGGAGAGCTTGGGCGGCGTCGTGGAGTCCGCGGTCAACCATGTCGGCGTCGACGTGAATACGGCCTCGCCGTCGCTGCTCTCGTACGTGGCTGGCATTAATGCGACGACCGCGAAGAATATCGTCAAGTACCGGGAAGAGAACGGCAAGTTCTCGGATCGCAAAGCGCTGAAGAGCGTGCCGCGGCTTGGCGCGAAGACGTACGAGCAGTGCATCGGCTTCATCCGCGTGCCGGAGAGCGCCAACCAGCTCGATCGGACGCCGATCCATCCGGAGTCGTACGACGTCGTGGACAAGCTGGTGAAGGCGCTCGGCTTGAAGCTGGCGGATCTTGGTACCGAGTCGTTCAAGAGCGAGCTCGCGGCGCTGAACGCCGACGAGATGGCCGCGAAGCTTGGCGTCGGCGCGCCGACGCTGCGCGACATCGTGGATAGCCTGCTGCGCCCGGGCCGCGACCCGCGCGAGGAGCTGCCGCCACCGATTTTCAGCACCGACGTGCTCGACATCGAGGATCTGAAGCCGGGCATGGAGCTGCACGGCACCGTGCGCAACGTCATCGACTTCGGCGCGTTCGTCGACATCGGCATCAAGAACGACGGGCTCGTCCATATTTCGCAGCTGAGCAACAAGTTCGTTAAGCACCCGATGGACGTCGTCTCGGTCGGCGACAACGTTACGGTCTGGGTGCTGAGCGTCGACCTGAAGAAGGGGCGCGTCAGCTTGACGATGCGCAAGCCGGAGTAGCGAAGAGGGAATTAGCCGGGCAGGCAGGTATCGCAGGGAGAGGCACAAAAAGGCGGAGATAACGCTGTTGGCTGATCGGATGAAGGGATGGTCGTAGCCCTCGGTGGCATACATTTGACTGATGCACCAGACCAGACAGCGTCGAACCATCCGATTCTCCAGCCGTCGATATGGCGACGCCTGCTCTCCGCGTTGGCAACCGCCTGCCGGCGCATAAAGCGCAGCAACAAAGCCCTGACGGCATGCGTCAGGGCTTTGTTGTTATCGAGGTATGGCCAGTTAGTTGAGGCAGCGCTGGGCGCAGATGCGTCCGTACATGCGGTGCCGCGTCCGCGAAAGAGCCGCTCCTCAAGGTTGCTGCAGCTCGACGCTATCGTCATCCGGACGTTGTTTCGTCCGATAGAAGTACCAGCAGTCATTTAACAGCCGGATTTGCCGCCGGTCTTTTTTGAGAAATGCCCGCATCAGTTGGTTGCACAGCCATTGCGGCATACGCATCGCCTCCTTCCCGTCTGCCGTCGTACTCTTAGCATATGGGCATTGGCGGAGGTCCGTGCAGGTCCCACGGCAAGCTGCGCGGCGATTGAGGCGGGCGGGGCTTGTCTAGCCTTCCATTTCCTCTTCGTACCACTGCTCAAGCTGCGCCTGGAGCGCGCGGATCTCGGTCAGCAGCGAGATGAGCGGATACGATTTCTCCTCGATGGCGGAGAAGCTCTTCTCGAGCTCATTTATGTAATCGAGTCCCGAATGGATCGTCAGCGATTTGTCGTGCAAGTCGACATTGTCGCATTCCGCGATCGCGTAAGGCAGCGCGGGCACGTTAGCCGCCGTCAGCTTATCGACTTCTTTGTGCAGGCGAAGATTCAAGGCGCTAAGCTGATAAGCGTGGGAAGCCGGCATTTCCACGAACGAGACGCCTTCCGCGCCGCTTAGAATAATAAAACGCATTTGTGGCATAAACATTGTTCTCCCCTCGGACACATCCATACTACTTGACAGTGTAGCGTATTCGTCCTTTAAAATTCAAGTAGGAAAGAAAGCGGCAGCCGCCTCCGGCGCAGCCGCGGATTGGAGATTACCATGACAGACGACATGCTGCAGCAATGGGTGGAGCGGGTATCGCTTCGCGATTTCGGACGACCCTTCCGTCATCGGGCGTCGTTCAACGGACGGCTGAAGGCGACAGGAGGACGATATTTTATGAAATCCCACAATATCGAGATCAGTCCGCATCAGCTGGCCGCATACGGCGAAGAAGAGACGGAGAAGATCATCAAGCACGAGCTATGTCACTACCATCTGCATTTGCTCGGACGGGGCTTCCAGCATCGCGACGCGGATTTCAAGCAGCTGCTTGCGCAAGTAGGCGGTTCGCGCTTTTGCCAATCGCTGCCGGAGCGGGCCAATCGGAAGCCGGCGCCATATAAATACAAGCTGCTGTGCAAAAACTGCGGGATGGAGTATTTGCGCCGCAGACGGGTGGATCCGAGACGGTACGCCTGCGGCAGATGCAGAGGCAAATTGTTGCTTCAAGAACTTGACTTCACGAAAACAACATGTTAAATTATTACTTGTCACTGCATAATAATGCCAACGTTCCCTGATAGCTCAGTTGGTAGAGCACTCGACTGTTAATCGAGTTGTCACAGGTTCGAGTCCTGTTCGGGGAGCCATTCATGGAGAAGTACCCAAGTGGCTCAAGGGGACCCTCTGCTAAGGGGTTAGACTGCGTAAGTGGTGCGAGGGTTCGAATCCCTCCTTCTCCGCCACCATTGCAATGACAAGGATCGTCTTCGGACGGTCCTTTTTTGTTTGGTCATGGGAAGGGGGGGAGGTTGGAGCAGGGGAGAGGAGGCGGGGCTGCGATTTCGAGATCTGCATAGCGTCAATTAGCGTCATATAAGCGTGTATGACCATTACGCTACAGCGTTCGACATTTTATGAAAAAAGTCTTGCGCGTTAAGCTGCAAAATGCTATTATCTAAAAGTCGCTTGTTGCAAGCGATGCTAGATTTGTGTTGCGAGGCCCGTTGGTCAAGGGGTTAAGACACCTCCCTTTCACGGAGGTAACAGGGGTTCGAATCCCCTACGGGTCACCATTTGCGAGCCATTAGCTCAGTTGGTAGAGCACCTGACTTTTAATCAGGGTGTCGTAGGTTCGAGTCCTACATGGCTCACTTTTCATATTCGCGGTCGTGGTGGAATGGCAGACACACCATCTTGAGGGGGTGGCGGGGCAACCCGTGCGAGTTCGACTCTCGCCGACCGCATTATAGCTTTAGACGATTGAAACCCTTGCGGAGCAAGGGTTTTTTCTTGTCTATCAATTGGGATGGATATTTAATACTTAAGCTTGTCTGTTTGTGGCCACGTTTGGTGCTCACGAAGTGTTCAGTAAAGGTTGTTTATCGAGCTTTTCTGTTTTTTACAGGCTACCACTTGGGCCATCTTTTGAGTTTGTCCTCAACGACACCGCCATGCCAATACTCGACCTTAAAAATATCGGCTTCTTTTTTTGCAGGCCCTGTTAAATCCGAAGTCGTAACAAGCAATGATAAGATGCAGTCATGATTACGCTTAGCAGCGACTAACTCGCGGACCGTCTGGACATTAACTGTATTGTGGTCGGCATAACATTTAGCTTGCACAGCGGTCTTTTCACCTCGTTTGTCGATTATTACTAGATCGACCCCGCCATCATTACCGCCAACGCCTACTTCATGAACGACATAACCCTGGTCTCTGAAGTACATTGCCAACAATCTCTCGAACTCAACCCCGTTAATTTCATGTAGAGGGCTGGACAAGATAATTTCGTCAGGTCTGCATGTCTTAGAGGATCTGCTTGTATTTAATTTCTTGATTGGTGTTATCTTTTTTGAATTGGAGCTTCTTGAGGATTTAGCTTTCACGGAAGATTTTTTCTTTGCTCTTCTCTTCTTACGTGTTGGCTTCTCTAGTGCACCAGCAAGTGCACTCAAAAAGATAATTCCAATGATAAACCACATTGATAAACTCATGTGTTTCCCCCTATGTAATTTGTTGCCACTATTAGTAACATAATATACCACCAGCGCGCGGTACCTGTCATCTTCTGACCATCGCATTATAGCTTTAAAACAAATGAAAACCTTGCGGAGCAAGGTTTTCATTTGTTTATCTATTTTACTGATCAAACGCTGAACTTTGTTAGTAGGCGATCGAGAATCGCATTCGCACATATTCAGGAATCGCGACAAGAACGTAAGTATGCTCCAACCATTGCGATTCCTGGTAATCGTAAAACTAAGCAGTATCGTATATTGAAGGAAAAAGGGTCCGACTGCTGGAGTGAATCTAATGAACTAATTATAGATGGTGGGCGCTTAGCATCATTACGTTGGGTATCTATTCGTTCTGGCTTGGCATTAAGCTGGAGCAATGGAAGACGAAGCATACTCACTTTGCTTAAATCCCATTGTTCAATTCCTCTCGTTGAAAGTCTTCGCGCTTCGCGATGAGGAAATAAAGACGGCATGCAGGCTTCCATTGGAAGCACGCATGCCGTCTTATTGTGTTGCACCGCTCAACCCGTACTCAACATCCGCCTACTCGAACATCTCCGCTACGCCGAGCGGGTCGAAATAAATAATATATTTCCCTTCGAACACCGCCAGCCGGCCATGTTTCTCCCGATAATGCTTGATAGCCTGCTCCAGAAAATCCTCGATGACGTCGAGGTGTTCCGCGAGTTCGAATCTTCCCTTCACGCCGGCCTGGTAGGCGCGCACGATGCCGGAAAGCGGGACGAGCTTCTCGTAGGCCCAGTTGCGGGCGCGCTTCTCCTGCCGGCGGTTCTCGAGCTGCTGCTGATCCAGGATGTCGCCGCTGGTCGTATGGTAATGCCCGAGCTCCTCTGCCAGGACGCAGCCTTTCTCGGCCGTCGTTGGAAGGAAGCGGTTAATCCAGATCACGTTGTCGCCATAGAGACCTTTGATGGCGGGGCGCATCGTTCGTTCGTACACGTCGACGCCTTCCCGTTCCGCGGCTCGCAGCAGTGATTCATAGCCCACAGCCCATCACCCCCTGCGGTTTCGTTTCGATCGAATGAATTCCTTGAACCTTCGGATCTCCTCTAATTCTTCTTCTGTCCAATCTTCGCCCTCATGGTGAGCCGCGATCGTCTCCAGAGCGTCGTCGGCTTGGATGAGGCGATCGGCAACCGCATGACGCTTCTCGTTGCCTGTCCGTCCCGGCATGGGTTCCGCAACGTCGATGGCGGGTTGCGAGGCGCGACCTTCCGTACCTGGAGACTCTGCTGCGGCACGCAACGAGGTCGTATGGGTGCCGGAGAGTGCGGCAAGGCCAGGCGCTTCGATCGCATCGTGGCCAGCTTGCGCCTGGTCGGTCAGCTCGCTGATCGACATGCCGAGCGGCTGGTGGTTATCCTCGGGTTGTGCCGGAATGGACTGGCCGAGCAGGTAATCCAGCGAGACGCCGAACAGCTCCGCGAGCTTCACGGCATGACCAGCGCTCAATTTCCGGCGGCCGCGCTCAATATTGTAGTAATACTGGGTCGAGATGCCGAGCTTCTCCGCTACCTCGGCCCCGGTCAAGTCTTTGACGCGCCGGGTGATCCGGATGCGATCGTGTGAGGGATGCATGGTATCCGCCTTTCATTCCAACTAGTAGTTATAATTTATCATCTATTTGGATAGAAAACAAACGGATTAGCGACAATGATCAGAAATAGCACGAAAGTAGGAGGGAAATGCGATTTATATCTACTAGCGCGACTAGAATCCGCCTTTTTGGATCGTAAGTACCCTTGATATAAGTATCCAAATAGAATACTATCTATTCGTGGGCATCTGGTTGCTCGGTAAGCTTCCCAATGTCCTTGAGCTATGAACATCAGCATGGCGCAGGATTTCAGCGTGGAATGGACAAGCAGGCGCACCGCACTTGCGAAAGCGGGCTTCCTCCAGGAGCGCGGCAGCGATTGACGCATCCGAATTACAATCCGGATCTCATGAAGATGGAGGGATGACGCTATGTGCAACAAGCGTGCCATCGAACAGCTGTCTAGTTATAAAACGATCGTAGCCCGGATGAAAATGCTGGCGAAATACCCGGTTGGTTCCGGCATTTACTTAAGCGCCGTAAATCAGGATGATCATTTGCAGCAGCTTCACGCCCAGCTTCGCAAGCTGCCAAGTTATATGTATTTATCCAAGCATGAGCAGAAGCTGGAGACGGTGGCACATGCATATTTGACCCGCTATCCGGCGGGCACGAAGAGCCAGCTTGCCGAGGTAAGCAAGGCGAGAGGACGTGATGAAGAGGACGAGCGGATGCTTCAGGAGCTGAGGGGCGCAATCGAAAAGGTGATCGAAGCGAGGGCGGGAAAGCTGGATGGCTTCGACGCGATCATCGAACGGCTCGGCGAACTACAGCATCTGGAGCAGCGGAAGAAGCAAATTGAATGGGGGCTCGAAGTGTTGGAGGAATTCAAGCCGGACTACGGCCGGTTGCTACGGTTGCAGTATATTGAAGGCAAGACGGCTGTAGCGAACGCGATGGAGCTTGGAATCTCGGAGCGTACGTTTCGCAGATGGAAGCAGGAGGCGCTGGCGGCTTACGGGAAATTGATGGCGGAGTGAAGAGGGTGTGTGGCGACAAGTGAATACGACAAGTTCGAAGGCATGCTCATGACGAGCGTGCCTCTTTGGCAATCATGGCGTCGCTCGGGATCGATCAAGGCGAGACGACCGCAAGTTGGCCGTATGCCGGCCGCAACATGACCGTTATGAGCGGACTTGCCGTGCTACGATGATGGTGTCGAGGAGGAGAGGCAGTAGGCGGCGGTCGAATCCGGACGAAGGCGATTTGCGCCGACTGTCGCTTTTCCTAACCATGTACCCAAATAAGGAGGTTGTATGGCATGCAATGGCTTCTTAACGGCATCGTCGGATTTACGGGTGCTTCGGCATCGTACCTCTACGGAGGCTGGAGCGGGCTGCTGGAAATTTTCTTTCTCGCTATGGCATTCGAATATGTGACGGGGATGGCTGTATCTCTCATAGGGCATCGCCGGCGGGTCAAGCGGCTGAGAGGCTGGGGACTGTTGAAAAAGGTACTGATGGCGGGCGCGGTTTGGTTTGCGCATCGAATCGACCTTGCGTTCGACCTCGACTCCGTCATGGCCGGTGTGTTATACGGCTTTTTGATGCATGAGCTGATCTCGCTTGCGGACAATTACGGCAAACTCGGATTGCCGTTCGGCAAATACATGTCCCCGGTGATCGGGCTGCTGAAGAGCAGGCTGGAGAAGGGCGAGACGAAGTAGCGTTCGAAAAAAGAAAACACCCGTTATCCGGGTGTCGGTGGCAAAGGAGGCATGCCGAGTCAAGTAATGGGCGTGCCTTTCTTTAGTGCTTTCATATCCTTGTTCGTGTTCACGAGCGAGGGGAGCAATTTGACGCTGGCGGCCATGGTGTTTGAACAGAGATGACAGGTGGGCGAAGTGGCGAACGCGAATTCGTCCCGTATCCATCCGACGCATCCCTCGGTCATGCAGGTCCAGATGGCGGTCTCTTCATGCGGCAGATCTTCGATCGGTCTTTTGCGGTAATACATGAGCTACCCCTCTCTTCTTGCCAAAACGAAAGCGGAAAACAAAAAAAGATTCACATGCCGCAAAAGGTAACACAACTCGGATAACCTTTCGCAATATGTGAATCTGCCGACTCGTTAATATCGTGCTCTCATTATAGCATACCTTGCGAATTTATACAAACCAAGGCGAGTGGGATAATATCCTTACTCCCCATGCCCCCTCGGCAGCTCCACCGTAAACACCGTTCCGACGCCCAGCTTACTCCGCACCGTTAAGCTGCCGCCGTGGTCCTCGATGATTTTGCGGCAGATCGAGAGGCCAAGGCCGGTGCCGCGTTCCTTCGTCGTGTAGAACGGATCGAATATTTTGACCGCGTCGGCATTGGAGATGCCGCACCCGGTGTCTTCGATCTCGATCGTGACCTCGCCTGGCGAGATGCGCGTGCGGACGCCGATATGGCCGGGCTCGTCCATCGCTTCGATTGCGTTGCGAACCAGGTTCAGCAGCACCTGCACGATTTTGTCCCGGTCCATGAAGATGAGCACGCGGTCGTCGACCGGCTCCACGTCCAGCGTATGCCCTTTGGAGGTGACGGACGATTCGGTCAAATGGCGCACACGATCGATGCAGGCGGCGATCGGCTCCAGGCGCATGTTGCTGATGTGCGGCTTGGAGAACTGCAGAAATTCGCCGGTCAGCTCGCTCATGCGCGTAATCTCTTGCGTAATCACATCGAACCACCGCTCAATGTTGTAGCCGTGGGAGCGGGAGAGGTCGATGAATCCCCGCAGCGTCGTCAGCGGATTGCGGATTTCGTGCGCCATCCCGGCGGCCAGCTCCCCAACCGCTCGCAGCTTCTCCGAGCGGAAGAAGTCTTCCTCGTTCTTCAGCCATCGCTGCCGCTTCTTCTGGAACAGCCGCTCTTCCGCCGCGTTGACGAGCTCCTGCATCCGGGAAGCTTCATCGGGGAAGACCGCGAAGCTGTAGATCACCTCGTAGCCGAGCCGGTTCGACTCGAGCACCTGCCTGATGGCGACCAGCGGCTGCGCGGACTGCTGGATGAACAGCGCGAACCGGTCTCCCGCATAGCGGGCAATGAGGCTGGCATGCGCGAAATTCGCCTCCAGCGCCTGCGAGAAGGCAGGCAAAATCTCTTGCTTGTTGTCGATTGTCCCGATGCTGCGAAAGCCTTGCAAATCCAGCAGCAGCAGCGTATAGCGCTCGTCTTGGCGGGCGGTCAGCTCGCGCATGGCCTGCATCCAGCCCTCATAATTCAGCAATCCCGTAAGCGGATCGTGCGTAGACAGGTAGTCGTTGCGTTGGCGCAGCTGGCGCTTCTCCCGCTCGGCGGCGAACAAGTAGCGCATAAGCAAGATCAGCATGACGAACGAGACGATGTCGTAGAACGAGACGAGCAGGTTATACATCGTGTGCGGTTGGTAGGAGAGCCGAACGGCGGTGTAGCCAAGCGCATAGAACAGCGAGACGTTGAAGGTATACCCTCGTTTCGGGTAATCCAGCACCGCGAGCACCGTCAAGAGATAGTACAGAATCTGGGTCCAGTTCAATTGGCTGTTCCAATGGAAGAGCAGCAGCGCGAGCGACTGCAGGAAACAGGCGTACGGAATCCGCTTCTCAGCCAGGACGAGCCCAAGGAAAAGCGCGGCGGAGACGAAGAGGAGCGGCTCCGAAGCGCTCTTGCCCAATACGTTTGAAGAAATGGCGATAATGACCGTGAACATCGGTACAACGACGTAACGCGTATATCGAATTATGGGCATAGGGCATCTCCAATGGGCGAATGAAGGATGAATGTTCTTTTATTATACGAGGGCTTGGCCGGAAATGTTAGACAAAAAATGTTATCGGAATGTAAATTCGCCTACGCGGCGGTAGATTATCTGACATCCTTTGCTGTGCAGCGGCCGCAGGTAATCGTGTCACCCTCGGCGCACGCTTCCCTTCTCGCTTTGGGCATTGTTTAGTATGATAGGGACAGGAAAAAGGAGGTGCCGCGAACCGATGGCAGCGAGAACGGTGGACATGAACTGCGACCTGGGCGAAAGCTTCGGCGCATACCGAATCGGCATGGACGCGGAAATCATGCCCTATATTACGTCCGCGAATATCGCATGCGGATTCCACGCCGGAGACCCCGCGGTCATGCGGGCGACGGTCCGACTTGCGCTGCGGCACGGCGTCGGCATCGGCGCGCATCCGGGCTTGCAGGATTTGGCGGGCTTCGGCCGGCGCGCCATGCGCATCGCGGCCCAGGAGGCTTATGAATTAACGCTCTACCAGATCGGCGCGTTATGGGCGTTCGTGAAATCCGAAGGCGGGGTGCTGCGTCATGTGAAGCCGCATGGTGCCTTGTATAATATGGCGGCAGCGGATGCGGCCATAGCGGAGGGCATTGCAGAAGCGGTCTACCGGATGGATCCGGAGCTGATGCTGTTCGGGCTCGCAGGCAGCGAGCTGACCCGGGCGGCGGAGCGGCTCGGCCTTCGCGCGGTGAACGAGGTGTTCGCGGACCGGCGCTACGAAGCGGATGGCTCGCTGACGCCCAGACGCCTGGCGGAAGCGGTGATTCATGATGCGGAGGAAGCGTGCGAGCAGGCGGTTCGGATGGCCACAGGTTGCAGCGTCGTCACCCGTCAAGGAACGGTGCTCGACGTCCAAGCGGACACGATTTGCATCCACGGCGATACGCCTGGCGCGCTTGGGTATGCGACGAAGCTTCGTGCTGCGCTCGAATCGGCGGGGATCGGCATCGCGATGGCGGGGGGCGGCGGATGCTGACGGAGCGGGAGAATGCCGATCTGGCAGCGTCTGGTATCCGTCTGGAGCCGCTCGGCGATTCGGCGGCGATCGTCCGGTTCGGCGAGGCGATTGATCCGGCGGTGCACCGCAAGGTGATCGGTCTTGCGAGTCGGCTGGAGCGCGCGCCCATTCCTGGCATGACGGATATCGTGCCGTCGTTCGCGAGCTTGACGGTGCATTACGATCCAATCTCGCTGCACGCGCAGTTCGGGGCGGCCGTGCGAGAAGCGGGCGGTGGCTTCGGTTATGTCAGCCGCTGCTTGGCCGAGCGGCTTCAAGGGAGCGGGGACGAGGTGCATGCTGCGGCGCGAATCGTCGACATCCCCGTCTGCTATGGCGGGGATCTGGGGCCGGATCTTGGCGAGGTGGCGTCGCATAACGGCTTGTCCGAAGAGGATGTCATCGCGATTCATGCATCCGGCGACTACACGGTATACATGATCGGCTTCGCGCCCGGATTTCCGTATTTGGGCGGGTTGTCTGCGCGCATCGCCACGCCCCGACGGACAACGCCTAGGCTTGCGATACCAGCGGGAAGCGTCGCGATCGGCGGCGGACAGACGGGCGTCTACCCGCTTGCAACGCCGGGTGGCTGGCGCATTATCGGGCGCACGCCGATCCGGCTGTTTCGGCCGGAGGAGGCGGCTCCGAGCTTCCTGCGCGCAGGCGACCGCGTGCGGTTCTCTCCGATGACGCGAGAGGCGTACGACCGCTGCGAGGAGGTGCGGACATGAGCGTGCAGGTCATCCGGCCAGGGCTGATGACGACGGTGCAGGATCTGGGCCGGCCGGGGTTGCAGCGATTCGGCATGACGCCGGGTGGCGCTATGGATACGCTGGCCATGCGAATAGCGAATATGCTAACAGGGAACAACGAGTGGGAAGCGGTACTCGAGGCGACGATGATTGGTCCGCAGCTGGTATTCGAGCGCGATGCGCTAATCGCGATCACCGGCGGGGACTTGTCGCCGGCGATCGACGGCGAGCCCGCGCCGATGAATCGCCCGCTATGCGTAAGCGCGGGCAGCATGCTCGCGTTCGGCCAACCGCGTCGGGGGTGCCGGGCATACGTGGCCATCGCCGGGGGGCTGGGCGTTCCGGTAGTCATGGGCAGCCGGAGCACGTACATCCGGGCCGGGCTTGGCGGCTATGAAGGACGGGCGCTGCAGGCGGGCGACCGGCTTACGCTCCGTACGTCCGAGGGCCTTGGCTTCCGCATGGCATTGCATGATAGACAAGCGCTTGCAACCGGTCGGTCGTTCGTCGCATCGCCATGGTCGGCCGCCGAGCTGCATCCGTGGGAGCGGTTTATAAGCGCGGCGGGCGATGCGCAGGCGGAGCGTACTCGGGGGTTGGCGATCCCGGATACGGGTTCGCCGTCCGGCGAGCGAAGTGGCGGAGAGCAGCACTTGGCTGCGGGAAGCGCAAGCGACGCCCGGCGTCCCGTGACCGCCATCGTGCGTGTCCTGCCAGGGACGCACGAAGCGCTATTCGACGAAGAGAGCGTGCGGGCATTCTTCGGCGAAGCATTCGCGGTCGCGCCGCAATCCGACCGGATGGGCTATCGGCTGTCCGGAGCCCGGTTATCGCTTCGGCGGTCGGTGGAGCTGCTCTCCGAAGCCGTCGCCTTCGGCACGGTGCAGGTGCCGCCGGACGGCAACCCGATCGTGCTGATGGCGGACCGGCAGACGACGGGAGGCTATCCGCGCATCGCGCAAGTCGCGAGCGTGGATCTGCCTCTGCTGGCGCAGTTGAAGCCGGGCGATTGGGTCGTGTTCGAGGCGGCGACCGCCGGCGAAGCGGAACGGCTGCTGCTCGCGCGCGAACGCGATCTCGCGCAATTGCGGACGGGAATCCGGTTGAAGTTCAAATAGAGAGGCGGAAGATGAGGATGAACGTCACGGTACTTGGACCTTGGGGTGCTTTTCCGAAGGCGGGAGAGGCGACGGCTGGGTATTTGCTCGAGACGAGCGGAGGCCGACGCTATTTGGTCGATTGCGGTAGCGGCGTCCTGTCCGCGCTGCAGCGGCTTATCCCGCTGCATGCGCTGGATGGGGCGTTTATATCGCACCGCCATTACGATCATACAGCCGACCTCGGCTGTCTGCAGTACGGCTGTCTCATCGAATCGGACCTCGCGCTGCGCGCGCGAAATTTGCCGATCTATTTCGCGGGCGAATCCGAATCGGAGATCGCGTACAAGTCGATGAAAGGGTCGGTCGTTTATCCGGTCGGAGCCGGCCGTAAGCTGAAGCTGGATGACTTGACGGTGACCTTCTTCAAGACCTATCACGGCGTCTATTGCTTGGGCATGGTCTTCGAATCGGGCGGGCGGAAGCTGGTGTATACGGCCGACACGACGTTCGACGAGCGGCTCATCCCGCACTGCGAAGGGGCGGACGTGTTGATCGCGGAGACGTCCTTCTATGCCGATATGGAAGCGGCGCAATACGGTCACATGAATGCGGCCGAAGTCGCCAGACTTGCGAGGGAAGCAGGCGCGCGCAAGCTCGTGCTGACGCATCTGCCGCATTTCGGGGAGCTATCGAAGCTGGCGGAAGAAGCGGCGGCGGGGTTCGAAGGGGAGATTGTGATGGCGGAGTGCGGGCTTGAGCTAAGACTCGACTAAGGGCGAAATCCGCTCGGCGAGATGTTGGGGCCATCCGTCTGCGTCCCCATTGCGCGAAGTAGGCCGCAGTCGCGCGAACAATGCACGGGGCGCAAGCAAGCACTCGCGAATACAAAATGGGAGTCGACGTTACGTGGCGCTCGCAGCACTCGCCAAAACAAAAACAGCCGGTTGTCCCTCGCGGGCAACCGGCTGTTCGTATGCCGTCCGATTCGATTAGTCGAAGAATAAAAAGTGCGTCGGCAGCAGCCGCAGCTGGCCGTCCGATGGATGATTGACGATCCGCCCGTCGAAGACGAGCGACGAGGAGCCGCCGCCGTCGAGGTTGTAGCCGTCGATGACCCCGAAGCGGCTGAGCAGCAGCTGCATTTCGAACAGCGTCGCGCCGGAGCCGCCGTTCTCGTTGTAAC
Organism: Paenibacillus aurantiacus; assembly: GCF_042431225.1. Taxonomy (NCBI): domain Bacteria; kingdom Bacillati; phylum Bacillota; class Bacilli; order Caryophanales; family Paenibacillaceae; genus Paenibacillus; species Paenibacillus aurantiacus. The sequence continues at coordinate 104,296 of NZ_JBHMDO010000055.1, forward strand.
CATCGACGACGAGGAACAGCAGCTGATTGTCTTTATAATTGCCGATGACCGTGCGAGGCGCTCGAGACGGGCTCGTCTGCCACTTGGCCGGGATTGGCTGGATGACCCGGTTCTTCATGAGCACCGGGACGAAAGAAGCCCCGAACTTCGGCTGCAGCCGGTCGAGCTGCGCCTGGCTGGCGAATTTGCCGCCGACGAGCTTCAGCTCGTCATTCAGCCCGACGAAGAACAAGTCCTTGCGCGTCGGCTCGAAGCTGCCGGCGTATTCGCCGTTCACCATCGTCGTGCCGAGCGGGTAGCGCTTGCTGCCGCTGTCCGCGAAGCCGCCTGCGTTGACGCCGGCGATCGCTTTGTAGCGCCGGACCGCCGCGAGCGTCGTCTCCGCGCCGCCGAGCTTATCCTTGCCGAGCACCATCCGCATCGCTTCGGGGCTCTTGAGCTTCACTTTGAGCGCGTAGCCGTTGAAGTTCTGGGCATGAATCGCGAATAGCTGCGCCGTAATATTACCGGATTGTATCGTCTTCGACGGAGCGCCGATCTTGCGCGTAATGCGCCGATCGTAGATGAGCGCGGGTCTGCCCGCTTGAGCGGCGGTCGTCTTGGCGATCGCATTCATGCTTTCGTTCGTTTTCGTATATAGCTGCACCGTGCGCTTAATGGACTGCGCCGTCTGAATCGCGGTTTGCTTCGCGGTGTCGAGCGAGCCGATGAGCGCCTGCGTAGACTCTGGCGCCAAGGCCGACGGACCTTCGGGTGCGGACGGGTGCGCGCTGCCAGGCAGCGTGACGGACACCTGCGCGAGCATCAGCCACAGCAGCACCCCGAAGAACGGGCCGGTGACGAGCAGGCCGAACCGGTTCAGTTGCTTGACGGTAATGTTCATTTCAGCAAATCCAGCTCTTTCTTCAGCTGATCCAGCTGTTTCTTCACGTCGCTCAGCTGCGTGTACAGCTTGTTGCTGTTGTCCGTCTTGGAGCTCATGTTGTCCTTGGAGAACTGGAGCAGCTCGTTGAGCGCATCGACCTTGCCCTGCAGCTTGGTCAAATCGTCCTTGTACTGCGTCGTAAGCGCGGTCAGCTTGGCGTCGTACTGCTGCTGCATCGTCGTAATCTGGCTGGACGTCTGCGCGCCGACGTCATGGGCGATATCGGCTTTGATTTTGCCCGTGTACCAGATCGCGCCCAGAATGCCGGTGCCGATCAGCAGCACCCAGACAAGCAGAAACGCGAGCGGCGACGGGCCGGCCTTACGTTTGGTTTTGCGCTCCATCATCGCGTGCGGAGCGGTTTGATACTCGGTATTCATCTTGCATCTCTCCTCCTGCCTGTTCTTTAGACGAATCTAGGCTGGTTTTGTTTCAGGACGGCTAGTAGGAAAGTACATTGTATCATAGATTGCTAGAAAGATTTAGACTTGCGCGCTAGATTTTCAAAAATTTGTCAAGAAAAACTGTTTCCCCGCCGAGCGGATGTGGTAATACAGCATAAGCAGCCTGACAGTAGGGCGCTAACTTTTGAGATTGACGAAAGGAAGTGGACCGCATGACAGGGCAGCCGAAGAAGGTCGCATTTCTGCTAGCGCATGATTTCGAAGATTCCGAGATGAAGAATCCATACGAGGCCATCACGAAGAACGGCCATGAAGCCGTTATTATCGGGCTGGAGAAGAATACCGAGTTGAAGGGGAAAAACGGCACCGCCTATACGTCCCATTTGGGCATCGGAGAGGCGAAGGCCGATGATTATTCGGCGCTCATTATTCCGGGTGGGCATTCGCCGGAGAAGCTGATGAACGATGAGCGGGTGCTGGATTTCGTCCGCGAGGCGGACAAGCAGGGCATCACGATTGCGGCGATCTGCCACGGGCCGCTGCTCCTCGAGAAAGCGGGGCTCATCCAAGGGCGTAACATTACCGCTTACCCGGAGCTGCACGCGGAGCTGAACGACGCCGGGGCGCGGTTCATCGACAAGCAGGTCGTCGTCGACCGCAACTGGATTACGTCGCGCACGCCGGACGACGAGCCGTTCTTTATTGAAGAGACGATCAACGCGCTGGGCGTCAACGCTTACTAACCGATGAGTGGATGGCTAGACGCTCCGTTCGCATATAACGTAAAAAACGGTCAGACAGGTGCACAGCCTGTCTGACCGTTTTTTTGCGTGTACGCCTAGCATAGGTGTTATCTCGGGGGTGGCGTGCCCAGAGGCACACATCTTCTTGCCGGTGAAAGTCCGGTCATAGGAGAGGCCAGCCCCGTGTAGCTAGGATGAAGTAAATGCAGGGGCGGAGGAATGCGAGGAGCCTATTTTCGAATCTTCTGTTCTATTCGGACCTTCCCTTGATGACGCCGTTCACATCCGGTAAGAATAACTTTACTGAAATAATAAGGACTTCTATAATATACTAAAAAAGTAATATGGTACATGCTATTGATTTTTCCGGGATTGGAGAATGAAGATGAGAAGTCAAACTATTACCTATCGTTTGCCGGAACAGCAAGAAGCGCTGATTCAGCGTTTCCAGAAGCACAAAACGTTGTTTAACCGTGAGCTGATGAACGACATTCTGGCGATATTCAACGAAGTCGGCTTAAACGGCGATGAGGCTGTGAAGCGTTTTACGCAGCAGTTTGATCAGGTCTCGCTCGATACGATTGTGCTTGCCGACGCGTTTGTCCAAGAATGTATCGATTCGCTTGCACCAGACCTGCGCGCAGCAATCGATCGGGCCATACATAATGTACGGGAAGTCAATTTGGCCAAGATCCCGCAATCGTGGACGCAAGAAATAAGACCGGGTACGATTATTGGCGAGCATGTCCATCCATTGGATGCTGTTGGATTGTGGATTCCGGCCCGGAAGGGTCCGCTGGTGTCTACCGCCATCATGCTAGTGGCCGCGGCCAAAGCGGCAGGCGTAAAAAAAATCGTCGTAGGCATGCCGCCGCTTCAAGATTCGTACGGCGATCCTGGCACCATTGCAGCGGCCAAGCTTGCCGGCGCCGATCTGTTCGTTGTCGGGAACGGCGTGTCGGTGATCGCCGGGTTTGCGCAAGGGACGGCGTCGATCCCGGAGGTCGACGGGATTTTCGGCCCTGGACCTGGCGGAATAGCCGCCTCCATGGGGGTGGCCATGACCTTTGGCAAGAAGAGCGTATTAGGAATCGGTCCGACAGAATGTGTCGTGTTTGCCGATGAAACCGCCGATCCATGGCGCACCGCGCATGATTTGATTAATGAAGCCGAACATGGCCCGGATTCGACGTCTGTGCTGGTCACCACTTCGGCCCGTTTCGCGGAGCGGGTGGAAGCGGCTCTGTGGCAATGTATCGACGAAATCGACGGCGTGAGACGTCAATATTTGCAATCCGTATTCGATTCCGCCGGCAAAGGCGCCATCGTCGTGACGGCCAGTCTGGAGCAGGCTGCCGAGTTTATCAATTGGTTTGCCCCGGAGCATCTGATGGTCGTGTGCAGCGAACAGAACGAAGCGCGATTTGTAGAGCTGATTCATAATGCCGGCGAGATTTTGATCGGCCCGGACACGCCGTTCTCGGCTGCCAATTACGGGATCGGGATTACCGCCGTGCTGCCTACAAACCATTTCGCCAGAACATTCTCCGGCGTAACGGCGAAGGACATGGTCAAATTTTCGACCATCGGCAAACTAAGCAATCAAGCGCTTCGGGAGATTTATCCCATCATAAAGGAACTGGGCGAGTACGAGAGTCTTCCGGCTCACGTGAGGGCTGCACAAATTCGTGTCGAATAGCGGAAAAGAGAGTTCTAGGGAGGGGTCGTCTCAAAAAGGGTTGATGAAAATCTTCTAACTTGCAAACAGGCCTCCTCTTTACGAAAAAATGGCGTTACAGGGTCTTATCTCTGTAACGCCATTTGCCATTTTCGGTCCAATGCGGCTTCCTTCGGCAATGATGAGCGAGCGAAAGCCATCTGATTCCAGCCGCGCCCACTACTCGATTGTTCATGCGAGCTGCGGCGTTTACGGTTTGATGAACATTTGCGTCCAATACACGCGCATGCTGCCGCCGGTGCAGTAGCCGACGCCGATCTCGGTGAAATTCGGGCTGAGAATGTTTGCTCTGTGCCCCGGGCTGTTCATCCAGGACGTCATGACCGCCTGCGCTGTCGCCTGGCCGGCCGCGATGTTCTCCCCGGCGTAGGAATAGCCGATGCGGAACGCCTTCATCATATCGAACGGGGAGCCGTATGTCGGCGAGTTGTGCGAGAAGTAGACTTTATCGCGCATATCCTCGGATTTGAAGCGGGCGACCCGGGAGAGCTGCCAATTCAGCGAGAGCGGGTTCAATCCGGCTTTGGCGCGCTCGGCGTTGACGAGCTTGGCGACCTGCGCCTCGACCGATTTGGTCGCGGTGAGCAGCGGGATCGTCAGCTTCTGGCCAGGGTAGATGAGCGCCGGATTCGGGATTTGCGGGTTGGCCTGAATGATCTCCGACAAGCCGATTTGGTACCGGACGGAGATATACCACATCGTATCGCCGGGCTTGACGGTATACGTGTCCGTATCCGCCGCGAGGGCGACGCCGGATGCGGCCGGTAACGCGGCGGCCGAGCCGAAAGTCAGCAGCGCCGCGAGCAGTAGTTTTTTCATGGGCAAGCTCCTCTTCGTGGACTTCGTTCCACGCCCTAATATGTGCAATCGGAGGTGGCCTTATCCGTTTCCTCCAGATGTTCGGCGATGCCCGCCTTCGCGATGTTCGTGTGCACGGAGAACAAAATAACGAATTGACGTTAGAATAACTGACAAAAAGGTCCCCGTGCGGTTGCTGGTCCGAACCTTGACGCACTACAATGAGAGCACTTATTCAGCGTTAAGCATGCGGCGTGCGCCGCTGCCGCTCGCCTCAGGAGGGGACCATATGCAAAATAGGATGCCGAAAGTGTACGGGGCCATGGTAGCGACGCCTCATTATTTGGCCAGTTCGGTGGGCGCGCAGGTGCTGCGGCAGGGCGGGAATGCTTTCGATGCGGCTGTGGCGATCAGCGCGGCGCTGGCCGTCGTGTATCCGCATATGACGGGACTTGGCGGCGACGCGTTCTTCATGTCCTATCATGCGGATACGAGGCAGTTCGAAGGTTATAACGGCAGCGGCCGGTCCGCGGGACTGGCTCGCGTCGAGTATTATACGTCGCGCGGCATGACCGGCATTCCTAAGCGCGGGGCCGAGAGCGCCATTACGGTGCCGGGCATGGTCGATGCCTGGTGGAGCGTGTGGAGCCGGTACGGCAAGCTGCCGTGGGCGGATCTGCTCGCGCCGGCCATCGATTACGCGGAGAAGGGGTTCCCGGTATCGCGGCATCTGAGGGAGTGGATCGTGAAGGACGAAGGACTCATTCGCGCGCACCCGCCGCTTGCCCGGCTGTACGTGACGGGGGACGGCGAATTACTCGGTGAAGGGGAGCGGCTGCTCCAGCCGGAGCTGGCGGCGACGCTTCGCCTCGTGCAGAGCGGCGGACGTGACGCGTTCTACGCGAGCGACTTCACGGCGCGCATGGCGGAGGAGATTGAGCGAGCTGGCGGCCTGCTGCGCGCTGCGGATTTCCACGAGCATGCAGGTGAGTGGGTCACGCCGCTGTCCGTGTCCTACCGGGGGTATGAGCTGTACCAGATGCCGCCGAATTCGCAAGGCTTCTCCCTGCTGCTCATGATGAATATGCTGGAGAACACGGAGCTCTCGCGCGTTCCGCGCCATTCAGCCGATTTCTACCATCTGGCGGCCGAGGCGGTGAAGAAGGCGTTCCGCGAGCGGGACGCGGTGCTGACCGATCCCGATTACTACGCGATCCCGATGGGGCGTCTATTATCGAAGGATTTCGCGCGCGGGTTATGGGACGAGATCGCCGAAGCTTGGCCGACGCCGGCGCCGTTCCTCTCGAACGCGATGGGGCAGGATACCGCTTATGCGGCCGTGGTGGACGAAGAGGGCAATGCGGTTTCGTTCATCCAAAGCCTGTATTTCGACTTCGGCGCGGCGTACATGCCCGGAGATACGGGCGTTCTTCTGCAAAATCGGGGATCGTTCTTCAGCCTCGATCCGCTGTCGCCGAACGTGCTGGCCCCGCGCAAGCGCTCCTTCCATACGCTCATGCCGGCCATGGTCGCGCGCGGTGGCAAGCCGTGCTTGCTCTACGGCACGCAGGGCGGGGAAGGCCAGCCGCAGACGCAGCTGTCCGTCGTCACCGGCGTGCTCGATTACGGTCTTACGATCCAGGAGGCGATCGGGCTGCCTCGCTGGATTTACGGTCGCACGTGGGGCGAGGACAGCGACACGCTGAAGCTCGAGAGCCGGTGCGGCGAAGAGACGGCGGAGCGGCTGCGGGCGATGGGCCACCAGGTCGAGGTGTTGGATGCCTGGGATGGGCGGACGGGACAGTCGCAGGGCATCGCGATCGGCGAGGACGGCGTCATCAGCGGCGCCGCCGACCCGCGCAGCGACGGCTCGGTGATCGGTTGGTAGCGGGAGCGCGGGCAGCGACCATGGCGCAGCCCAGTTCGTCATGAAGCGGTGCTCGATAAAAAACGGCTTCGCTTCCCGAACGACGGGATAGGAAGCCGTTTTTGTAATTCGTTTAGGAAATGATGCAAACGTCCATGTTTAGGATAATAACTTCTACGGGAGCAGCCTATACGGATGAAGCTTTGTCCGTAAGGACAAGAGCGTGCCAGCTCGAAGCAACCCGCCACCCGCGAATGAACGTAAAAGGACGAAAAGGGAGTCCAGAGGGCAAAGTCCTCTGGTTCCCCTTGGCGGAGGGGGAAGGGGGAGGGAGAATGGGGAGATGAAGGGGCGAAGCCCTTTGTTCATCGATCGGTTACCGCCGCGCCGCCAGCGCGAAACGTTCGCGCATCAGCTCGCTGTCGCGCTTCCAGCGGGCGCGGTCTTCTTGGATCGCCTGCGCGGCCTGCTTGGAGGGAGCGAATAACAGCGCGTCTTTGGGCTGCGCGCCGACGGCAAGCGATACTTTGCCTTCCTTCAGGACGAATACGCTCATGACTGCAAGCCTCCTAAGACCATTTTGATAAATTCGATCATGTACGGATTTTTATTGATTATACCATCGATTACACTCTCTTGGTAGAGCATGAAGCGCTCCGCGCTCCAGGTCGGGCCGGACGGAATATGGAGGGTGAGCACGTAACGTCCGCTGCGGATGCAGCAGTAGAACATTCGCTTGGCGTCGGTGAAGTAGACCGCTTGCGCGCCGTCGCCCATATTGTACGTCAGCACGACGTAGGAATCCTTCCGGCTCAGCGAATAAAAGGCCGGTCCAGCTTCGGAGCCGGAGCCGCCTGCGTACAGCAGTCGGTTCTGGTCGTCGTCGTACCGGTAGAGCGTGGCGGCGACGCACGCCTCGTACGTGCCGGCCGTCTCGGTCATGAAGCCGCCGTATCGGTGCTCGATCCGTCCGCCGTCCATCCGCTTCACGATGCCGCGCAGGAAGACGGTCCAATCGGCCAGCGGCGGCATCGACAGCAGCGGCACAATGTCCGATACGGTCTGGAACGCCTCGTCGAGCAGCTCGACCCGCCGCTGGTTGGCCAGGAAGGAGCTCTCCATCGGAAGCAATAAAGTCCCCCGCCGCAGCAAATCGCTCAAATACGTGCGCCAGTCGATCGGCACGCCATGCCTCAAATCATCCACGAACACGCCTCGCGACATCATGTCGTGCAGGAAGAACCATACATACGGGTCGATATGCTTGGGCAAATCGTCGTGACCGGCGAGCATCGCCAGCAGCTCCTCCGGCTCCGGGTAACGCCGCGCTTCCAGCTTCATATGCTCGCGGTAGGCGTCGATGCGAGGCTTGGCTTTGCCAAAAAAGAGCGCTTTCACTTCGATGTCCGCGAAAACGAGCACCGTTTTCCCTTTGTCGCACGCTTTGATGAACTCCAGATGCGTCACCGTGCGTTTGGCGTCGGGATAGTATGTTCCGGCTTTGGCCGCAATAAATAATAAATAAATATCCGATTGCTCGACGGCCTCCAAGCACTTGACGACCGGATTGACGTGCATCGGCCAGGGCCCGAGGTTCTCCTCCCACATGAGCGGTTCGTGCCCGAGCCCCTGCAGCTCGCGGAACGTATGCTGGCGAAGCGGCCGGAGGCCGTCTTCATTGACCGAGCTTAGGAAGATTTTCGTTTTCGGCAAGCGCAGCACTCCCGTTTCCAAATGAAGGTAGATCTATTATAGCGCACGGCGAATGGCTTGACTGTGAAACCAGAGGCTCAATTTGAGATTTTGTGAAAATACAAGAATGTATAAGTTTGACGTTTATTCAGCCATCTTGTATTTCTCCGGAACGTAACGTGCACCGCCGAAAAAGGCGGCGATAGCCGTTTCGCCTTGACCTTTTCCAAAATAATGCGGGGCTCCTGCGAGCGTTGTTAACATTTGGTCTTGAACTTCCACACCTCTTCGCATAATGTAAGGTTATATAACATGATGGAAAGCGAGTCATCTGCGGAGGTGCGTGGAATGTATATGACGGTGGAACAAGCGCTGAAAGTCTATCCGTTGTCGGAGGCGAAATTGATTGCGGGCGAGGCGGGCAAGCGGAGAATCGTGAAGTCGGTCAATGTCATGGATGCCCCCGATATTACGGATTGGATCAAGGAAGGCGAGATGCTGTTCACGACGGCTTACCTGATCAAAGACGAGCCGGAGGATGCCGAGCGGCTGCTGTATAAGCTGAACCAATGCGGGTCTGCCGGGCTTGGCATCAAGCTGGGACGGTTCTGGACCGAAATTCCGGCCAATCTCATCCGCAAGGCGAACGAGCTGGGTTTTCCGCTCATCCAACTGCCGTACCAGTTCACCTTCTCCGACCAAATGAACGGGCTATTCCGCGACGAGATGAAACGCAGTACGGGCGCGATGCAGGACGTAATGGGCAAGCATGTGCGGCTTATGCGCTACGCGCTGCAGGCCGAGCCGATCGAAAGTCTGTTCGACTCGGTGGCCGAAGTGATCGGCGATCCGATCGCCGTCGTCGGCTCGCGCGGCCAGATGATGCACAATTCATCCGGCGTCCCGGATGACCTGCTGCTCGCCAAGCGCCCGTGGCCGATTCATGCGCAGTGGATCAAGACGCCGGAGTGGCAGGCGTATCGCATTCCGCTAATGAAGCAGCAGATGTGTACCGGATTCGTGTTGTTTTTCAGCCCGCAGCCGTTCCTCTCCACGATGGAGGAAGGTCTTTATTCGCAGGCGGCGGAGCTGATCGCGCACTATACGAATCTGCGGCTGGAGGATTATTTCGCGATATCGGTGCAAAAGGATTTCGCCCAGCTCATCAAACGCTACTTGAAACACGGCCTGCCGCTTGCTACGCTGCACGCGTACGCCGAACGATGGGAGATCGACCTTCTGCGCCAGCCCTACAGGGCGGTACTGACCGATCTGCCGGCTGCGCCGGTCGCCAAGCAGCGGGCGGAGTTGATCGAAGGCTTGAAGTCCGCGTTCCTCAGCCATGCGCGCATCCAGGAGCTGCAGGGCGTTCATGTGGCGCTCGAAGACGGACTGCTGTCGATCCTGCCGGATGAGGACGGCGGCGCAGAGGCGCGGATTGAGTCCGCGTTCACGGCGTGCTTCGCCAGCTGGCAGCGGGGCGGGCGAGAGCCGCAATCGATCGTGAGCAGCCGCAAGCGTCAAGGGGATCAGCTGTTCGAAGCATTCGACGAATGCTGCCGTGCCCGCAAGCTGGCGGTCGATTGGGAGCTGGGCGGTGCCATCATCGCCTATGAATCGCTGGATTTGGCGCTCGTCTTCGAGCAGGTGTCGGAGAAGCGGATGAAGACGTTCTGCGACCGCTGGCTCGGCCCGCTGCTCGAGAAGGAGCCGGACTACGCGCAGGAGATGCTGCGCACGCTCGAGACGTATCTGGAATGCGACGGCCAGCTCGGCGAGACGGCGAAGCGCTTGTTCATCCACCGCAATACGGCGACGTACCGGATCGAGAAGCTGAGCGAGCTGCTGCAGGTCGATTTCAAGAAAATGAACGATTTGATGAGGCTGAAGCTTGCTTTCGTCTTCCGCAAAAGGTTGGAACGGCAGCCGTAAGGGACGGGATGCTTCGTTTCGTCAACGGGGAGGCGTTCGAAGAATGGAAGCGGCCGGATTCCTGGCGTCGTGCATGCGGCGTGGCAGTCCGATCCCTCACTTTCGCTCGCCATGGCACGATGCACAATTAATGTTTGCGCCTTTCATCATCATTTCCAAACAACATGTGAGCTTAATTGACCCATGGAGAATACGCGCCTATAGTGTGGATAACGAATCGGCTGCCGCAGCACAATGAATGGCGGCTTGCGGTTGAAGGGGGCGCAAGGAAAGTGGAGGAACGCGAGCGTGACTTGCATATCCGGCTGCTGCGCAGATGCGTGGAGCTGTCGAAGGCGGCCAGAGAAGGGGGCAACACGCCATTCGGCGCGCTGCTTGCGGGGCCGGACGGCCGCATTTTGCTCGAGCAGGGCAATATCGAGATTACGGAGTCGAACTGTACGGGACACGCGGAGACGACGCTCATGGAAGCGGCCTCCAAACGATATTCGAAACAACAATTGTGGGACTGCACGCTGTATACGTCCGCCGAGCCGTGCGCGATGTGCGCGGGCTCCATCTACTGGGGCAACGTCGGGCGCGTCGTATACGCGATTTCGGAGAAAAGGCTGGCGGAGTTGACCGGGGACGACGAGCAAAATCCGACGCTTGATCTGCCGTGCCGCGAAGTGTTCGCGCGCGGGCGCAAGCCGGTCGTCGTGATCGGGCCTTTCCCGGAAATCGAAGCGGAGGCGGTCGCCGCGCATGAGGGGTATTGGACATGAAACTAACCATCGAACAAGTAAACGGACTAAGCGCGGAAACGTTCATCGAGACATTTGCCGCCATATTCGAGCATTCGCCGTGGGTGACGGAGCAGGCGGAGCAGGGGCGTCCTTACCGTTCAGGCGCGGATCTGCACGAGGCGATGCTGCGGATCGTGCGGCAGGCGCCGAGCGACGCGGAGCTGCATTTTATACGGAAGCATCCGGATTTGGCGACGCGCATGGCGATGGGCGAATATTCGGTCAAGGAGCAGCAAGGCGTGGGGCTCGACCGGCTCTCGCCCGAAGAGTACGAGCGCTTCACGACGATGAACCGCCGGTATATGGAGAAGTTCGGCTTCCCGTTCATTTTCGCGGTGCGGGGCAGAACGAAAGCGGATATCGAAGCGTCCATGGCGGCGCGGATCGACAATACGGCGGAGCAGGAGCGCGAGGAGGCGATGCGGCAGATCGGCCGGATCACGCGGCTGCGGCTGGAGGACTTGATCGCGTTCGGGGAGACGGAGTAACGGGCAGGGTGAAATCGCGGGGGAGGCGACGCGGGATGAGCGGACGGTTGACGACGCATGTGCTGGATATGTCGGTGGGCGGCCCGGCCGTCGGTTTTCGGATCGAGCTGTGGCGGCTTGGCGGTGCGAGCGGTCCGGTTGGTTCGGAAGCTGCGGTGCGTATCAAGGAAATTCGTACGAACGCCGACGGGCGTGCCGATGGGCCGCTGCTGCAGGGCGAAGAGCTGCAAGCGGGGTTGTATGAGCTGGTCTTCGCGGCGGGCGAGTATTTCACTTCGCGGCGTGGGGTGGCCGAGAATGAGCTGTTCCTTGATGCGGTGCCGGTCCGGTTCCGCGTAGGCGACACGGGGGCGCACTATCATGTGCCGCTGCTCGTCGCGCCGGGCGGCTATAGTACCTATCGCGGAAGCTGAAGAGGAGGGGTTCGCATGGGAGAGCGCTTTGATCTGATCATCCGCGGGGCGGAGGTCGTCACCTCGTCGGACGTGCGCAGGCTGGATATCGGCATTCGGGACGGGCGGATCGCCGCGCTCGAAGCGGGATTGTCGGCGCTTGCCGCGGACCGCGTCATCGACGCGCGGGGCAAGCTCGCCTTGCCGGGCATGATCGATATGCACGTTCATTTCAACGAACCGAATTTCGGCCATTGGGAAGGCTTCCGGAGCGGTTCCGCGGCGCTCGCCGCCGGGGGGATTACCGCCTATGCGGATATGCCGCTCAACGGCAACCCTCCGACGGTGACGGTCGAGGCGCTGCGGCTCAAGCAGTCGCTTGCGGCCGGCAGCTCGTCGGTCGATTACGCGATATGGGGCGGCCTCGTGCCCGGCAATGCGGAGCAGCTGGCGCAGCTGCATGCGGAAGGGGTCATCGGCTTCAAGGCATTCATGTCCAATCCGGGCGGCGAAGGCGAAGGGCGCTTCCGCGAGGCGGACGACGCGACATTATATGAAGGGATGAAGCGGATCGCGGCTTTCGGCGGCCTCGTCGCTCTTCACGCGGAGAGCGAAGCGATGACGAGCGCGCTGCACGCGCGGGCGGCAGCGGAAGGGCGGCTGGACGCGCGGGCGTTCATCGAAGCCCGCCCGGTCGCGGCGGAGCTCGCGGCAGTGTCGCAGGCGATCGCGATGGCCGAGGATACCGGGTGCAGCTTGCATTTCGTGCATATCAGCAGCGCGGACGCGGTCGAATTGATCGAACAGGTGAAGTGGCGCGGCCTCGATGTGACCGTTGAGACATGTCCGCACTATCTGACGCTGACGGCAGGCGACATGGAACGGCTCGGTCCGGTGGCCAAGTGCGCGCCTCCGTTGAGGGACGCGGAGCAGGTCGAACGGCTCTGGAGTCATCTGGCCAAAGGTCATATCGACATTGTCGCTTCGGATCATTCGCCAAGCCCCTGGTCGATGAAAAGCTTGGAAGGCCGAACCTTCGCGGACGCGTGGGGCGGCATTGCCGGAGCGCAGAGCAGCTTGGAGCTGATGGTGGACGAGGCGCTTGCGCGGGGGATACCGCTTCCCCGGATCGCGGCAGTTACGGCTGCAGGCCCGGCCAAGCGGCTTGGCTTATATCCGCGCAAAGGCGAGATCGCGGTCGGGTTCGATGCGGACATCGCGATTCTCGACCCGGAGGCGGGCTATACGCTGCGCGAGGAGGATTTGCTGCAGCTTCACAAGCACAGCCCGTATATCGGCCGGACGTTCTCGTGCCGGGTCGACGCGACGCTCGTGCGCGGGGAGACGGTGTACGACAGGCGCGATGGGCTGCGGCTGGCCGGATTCGGCGAGCTTGTGCGGCCGATTCGCGCTTGATCTGATTCGCATAAAGGGGAGAGCGGCGATGGAGCCACTGGAACATAGGGAGGCCTCCGCCGGTCTCATGGAACTGCTGGAGGAGCTGGCCGTCTACGGGGCCGACCCGGAGGGCGGCGTCACCCGGCTGTTGTATTCGCAACCGTGGGGAGAAGCGCAGCGTTATTTGGCTGGCAAGATGCGGCAGGCGGGCTTGTCCGCGCGCTTCGACCGGGCGGGCAATCTGTTCGGCAGGCTGGAAGGAGCGGAGCGAGAAGCCGGCGTCATCCTGACGGGCTCGCACGTCGATACGGTCGTGCGCGGCGGCAAATACGACGGCGCGTACGGGATCGCGGCCGGCATCGCGGCGCTTGCGTATCTATCGCGGACGTTCGGCGTGCCGAAGCGCTCGCTCGAGGTCGTCTCGTTCTGCGAGGAAGAGGGCAGCCGTTTCCCGGTCACGTACTGGGGCTCCGGGCATGCAGCCGGCAAGCTGGATTGGGCGCTCGCGGATGCGGTATCCGACCCGGACGGCGTAACTCTGCGCCAAGCGATGGAGGCGGCCGGCTTCGGCGCTTCCGAGCAGCCTGACTGCCGCCGGACGAACTTGGCCGCATACGTGGAGCTCCATATCGAGCAGGGCATCGTGCTGGAGCGGAGCGGCGAACCTATCGGCATCGTCGAGACGATCGTCGGCCAGAGGCGCTATGCGATATCGCTCTCGGGCGAAAGCAATCATGCCGGGACGACGCCGATGGGGCTGCGCAAGGACGCCCTGGCTGGCGCGGCCGCGATGATCGCCGCGCTGGAGGCCATGGCGCTTGAGTACGGCGATCCGCTCGTCGCGACCGTCGGGCGTCTGGACGCCGAGCCGAACACGCCGAATGTCGTCGCTGGCCGCGTCCGGTTCACGCTGGACATTCGACTGGACCGCGAGGACGAGCTGGCACGCTTCTGCGAGGAGGCGCTCGCGCGGCTGGCGTCGATCGCCGCGAAGCGGGGGCTCGCTTTCGAGGCAGCCAACTGGCTGGCCACGGCGCCTGCGCCGATGGATGCGAGGCTCGTCGCGCTGCTTGAGCGCGCGAGCGTGGCGGCGGGCTTGAAGCCTCGCCGAATGGTCAGCGGCGCGGGACATGACGCCCAGCTCATGGCTGGCATTTGCCCGTCGGCGATGCTGTTCGTACCGAGTCGGGGGGGAATCAGCCACTCGCCCGATGAGTATACGGCGCCCGCGCAATTGGAAGATGGCGTCCGCGTGCTGGCCGCCGCCTTATATGAGCTGGCCTATCGTTAATTCGCATCCGATTTGACCATTACAAAGGAGCTTGTGATCATGAACGCATATCCAGAATTGTCGCCGTCTCCGCGCACGATCATGACGCCTGGCCCCGTGGAGGTCGATCCCCGCGTCCTTCGGGCGATGTCGTATCCGATCTTGGGCCAGTTCGATCCGGAATTCACGACGCTGATGAACAACACGATGGCGATGCTGCGCGAGCTTTTTCAGACGGGCAATCAGTGGGCATATCCGGTCGACGGCACGTCGCGTTCCGGCATCGAGGCCGTGCTGACGGGGCTGATCGAACCGGGAGATCGCGTGCTTGTGCCGATCTATGGCCGGTTCGGCCATTTGCTCGTCGAGATCGCGGAGCGCTGCGGCGCCGAAGTGTCGATCATCGAGCGCCCATGGGGCGAGGTGTTCGATCCGCAAGAGGTCATCGACGCCATTCATCGCGAGAAGCCGAAGCTGGTGGCGATGGTGCACGGCGAGACGTCGACCGGCCGGCTGCAGCCGCTGGCGGATATCGGGCGCGCCTGCCGGGAGGCGGACGTGCTGCTCGCGGTCGACGCGGTGGCGACGATCGGCGGCGTTCCCGTCGAGAGCGACGCGTGGTTCCTCGACGCGGTCATCGGCGGGACGCAGAAGTGCCTCTCCGTGCCTTCGGGCATGTCGCCGATCACCTACAACGAGCGGGCCGAGCGGAAGATTCTCGCGCGCAAACGGGTCGAGCGGGGTCTTCGTTCGGGCGATGCGGACGAGATCGGGACGACCGGCTTCCGCATTCAGAGCAACTACCTGGACTTAAGCCAGCTGCAGGACTACTGGAGCCCCGCGCGGTTGAATCATCATACCGAGATGACCTCGATGCTCTACGGGCTGCATGAAGGGCTGCGCATTCTGCTGGCGGAAGGACTTGCGGCGCGGTTCGCGCGCCATCGGCTCCACGAGGAGGCGCTCGTTGTAGGGCTTAAGGCGATGGAGCTTGTGCTCTACGGCGACCCGTCGTGCAAGCTGCCGGTCGTTACGTGCGTCGCCATCCCGGATGGTATCGACGGCGAGTCGGTCCGCTCCATGCTGCTGCATCGGTTCGGCATCGAGATCGCCAGCTCCTTCGGCCCGTTGAAGGGCCGAATTTGGCGCATCGGCACGATGGGATACAGCTGCAGCCGCAAAAACGTCCTCCACACATTGGGCGCCTTCGAAGCTGTGCTGGCGCGTCACGGGCTCAAGCTGCCGGCCGGCGAAGCCGTGCAAGCGGCGCTGGACGTGTACGACCGGCACGGCGTGCCGGTGTAAGTTCGCGGCGGGTTCGAGGACGCGCCGCAGTAGCTATTGTAGCGCACGTATGAGACATATCGAGGGAACTCGCGTTTCGGCAAGTTGCGACTTGCTGGAGCGCTTTTTTGCGCTTGTGGTGTGTCCGAGGTAAGGGGAGAAGGGAGCGTCAGGCAGTCATTGCGATCAGAAAGGGGTTATCTTGTTGGGGGCGATTCTTATTATCATCGTAATGTTAAGTAATCTCCCTCTTCATTCGATCCGCATGTGCAATTCACCCAATGCCATTCCTTGTTTTTAGGTATTTGCACCAAATGCATGTTAGATAAATTGACGTTACCCGGCATGGGTCGCTATAGTGAGAACAACAAAGAAACAGCCATACATGCGGAGGGGATTCGATGTTAAACAGGTGGACGTTTGGCGACGGCAAGAAAAGCTTACCTATGCGGGGGTTCGCGGCGACGGCGCTGGCGGCGATGCTCGTCATCGTGGCAGGCTGCGGAGGTAATGGCGGCAATAGCGGGCCGGCGGAGCCGGCCAACGCGGGAGTGTCCGATAACGCGGCTGCCACCACGGCGAATGCGGAAGCGAAAGAGCCGCTCGCGCTCAAAATCGTGCTTAACTGGTTCGCCAAGCACGAGCACGGGGGGCTGTATGCGGCGGAGGCGAAGAATTATTATAAAGACGCCGGACTGGACGTCACGATCGAACCGGGCGGCCCGGGCGTCTCGTCGATCCAGCTGGTCGCGTCGGGCAAAGCCGATTTCGGCATCGCGCATGCCGACCAGATCCTCCAAGCCCGACAGGAGGGCATCCCGCTCGTGGCGCTGGCGACGACGTTCCAGATTAGCCCGCAGGCGATCATGTACCACGGCGATCAGCCGATCGACGGCTTCGACGACCTGCACGGCCGCTCGGTGTTCATCCAGCAAGGGCAGCCGTATTGGGAATTCCTGAAGCATAAATACGAATTGTCGGACGCGAAGGAGCTCGCTTACACCGGGCAGCACGCGAACTTCATCAACGATGAAACATCCGCCAGCCAAAGCTTCGTCTCCGGCGAACCGTTCGCGCTGAAGGCGCAGGGCGTCGACGTGAAAACGATGCTCGTCGCGGATTCCGGCTACAAGCCGTACGCCGCTGTCATTTACACGACCGAGAAGTTCCTCCAGGCGCATCCGGACGAGACCAAAGCGTTCATCGGCGCGACCGTGCAGGGGTGGAATTATTATAAAGACAATGTCGACGAAATTACGGCGAAGCTCCTCGAGGTGAACCCGAACATGAAGAAGGAGGAGCTCGAATTCGGCGAGGAGACGCAGCGCGAGTTTATTTTCGGCCACCAAGCGGCGGAGCATGGCGTCGGCTACATGACGGAAGCGCGTTGGACGGAGCTTATGAAGCAGCTGGTCGAGATCGGCCTGTTGAAGAAAGAGCTCGACGTCGAATCGGTGTTCACGACCGACTATTTGCCTGAGGCGTAATAATCATTCCGTGTACAGCGGCATGCCTCGTGATGGGGCCGAGCTAAACGCCAACACAATAACCCCGGCTGTCCGATCGGGCAGCCGATACCCAAGAAAGGGGAGCATGCGATGAGCAGCCAGCACGCGATTGAAAACAACCAAGCGACTCGAGACCGGCAGTCGTCCGCGGGACGCCAATTGGCGCGGATGAGCGGCTTGGGCAAAATTTACGGCAACGGCACGGTGGCGCTCCAGGACGTGAATTTGTCGATCAACGAAGGCGAATTCATCAGCTTCGTCGGGCCCTCGGGCTGCGGCAAGTCGACGATCTTCAAGCTGATCGCCGGCCTGGAGGAGCGGTCGTCGGGCAATCTGGAGATTCTGGGCATGACGCCGAAGGAAGCGCGCAAGCAAAGCGAGATCGCCTTCGTCTTCCAGGACCACACGCTGCTGCCGTGGCTGAGCGTCCTCGACAACGTGCTGCTGCCGCTCGAGCTGCGCGGCATGCCGAAGGCGCGGCGGGTAGAGGAGGCGGAGCGGGCGCTCGCGCTCGTCGGGCTGCTGGAGCATCGCAAGTCGCTGCCGCGGCATTTGTCCGGCGGGATGAAAATGCGCGTGTCGATCGCCAGGGCGCTCGCCGCCAGGCCGAAGCTGCTGCTTATGGACGAACCGTTCGGCGCGCTCGACGAAATTACCCGGCAGACGCTGCAGGATGAGCTGCTCAACATTTGGCAGCAGGATCCGTCCATGACCGTGCTGTTCGTCACGCACAACACGTTCGAGGCGGTCTATCTGTCGACCGGGATCGTCGTCATGACGCCGCGGCCGGGTAAAGTATCCGCGGTCGTGGACGTGACCGCGCCGTTCCCGCGCGACGAATCGTTCCGAACGTCGGCCGCGTTCAGCGCTTGGGTGCGCGAAGTATCGGAACATATGCAGCACTAGAACGTCAGAATACGCGCCGGTTGGCGGGCGCAGCTTACGAGGGGGAGCGACATGAAGAACAACGCGGAACAAGCCGTCGCGGACGGGGCTTTCGGGCCGGGGGGCGGCGCCCGGATCGGCGGAGCGGGGACGCTCGAGACGCGGCAGGCCGAGAAAAGCGGCAAACGCCGCGCGCTGTCCGGCAAATTGCTGCCGCCCGTCATCGCGTTCATCGTCTTTATTGGCGGCTGGGAGCTGATCGTGCAGCTGATCGGCACGCCGGCTTATATTTTTCCGAAGCCGAGCGATATCGTGAGCGCCGCGGTCGAGAACTTCGACAAGCTGATGGCTTCGGTATGGACGACGATGGTCGAAGCGGTGCTCGGCTTTCTGCTCAGCATCGTGCTCGGCGTGGGCGGGGCGATACTGCTGGCCAGCAATCGTTATGTCGAAAAAGCCATCTATCCGTACGCGGTCATCCTGCAGACGATTCCGATCGTGGCGATCGCGCCGATCATCGTCATCTGGTTCGGCGCGGGGGCGAACGCGATCGTCATCATCTCGTTTCTGATCGGGTTCTTCCCGATGCTTTCGAACACGCTCATCGGGCTGCATTCGACGGATGCGAACATGCTCAACTTGTTTCACCTGTACAATGCCGGCCCGGTGCAAACGATGTGGCGCCTTCGCATCCCCGCCGCGCTGCCTTACATCGTCGCGGGCTTGAAAATTTCCTGCACGCTGGCGGTCGTCGGCGCGATCGTCGGCGAGTACATCGCCGGCATAGGCGGGGGCAAAGGCGGACTTGGTTACGCCATCACCATCGCGGCCTCGCAGCTGCAGACGGCGTTCCTGTTCGCGGCGGGCTTGTCGGCTTCGCTGCTCGGCATCGGTCTGTTCCTGCTCGTCAACTATTTGTCGGGACTGCTGCTCAGCTCATGGCACGAGTCGGAGATGAAGAGGTAACGCGAATCTCCGAACGCTGAAAGCGGAACGCCGAATGCAGAACGAAGTTCGCCCAAAGCCGAGATCAATCGCTGTAACGCCGACCTCGACGCACAGAGTGTCCAACGACGTACACCCATCGCCGATCGCGGAACCTCACCCGAAGGCCCATTGAACACCAACGCAAACATACGGTAACCGAGCTATAACCGAGCGAACGTAGCCGCCATCCAATAGAAGAAGCTCCCTTTTCGCATCGGCGATCGGGGAGCTTCTTTGACTTTCGCGCCTGCGCCTGCATGAGGCGTGCGCCAGCGAATGGCAATCTTTCTCTTGCACCTAAAGGAAGGCTCGTGTCGTCTGGTAGGCAACAGACCTTGCCGACGGTGCGGATTAACGAGCTTCCTCCACGATCAGGACGCCGCGTCCGGCAATTTCGCTGACGCCCGTCAGAGACTGGCCGCTCAGCAGGTCGGTGCCGCCGTGCTTCAAGTCGATGCTGACGGCTTCGGCGTTGTGATTCAGCACGAACAAATACGAGCGACCATCCTTCACGCGGCGCGTCACCTCGACGCCTTGGCCGGCTCCGGGCAGCGCCTGTATGCCGCGCTGCGCGCACAGCTCGCCGAGGAAGCCTTGCAGGAAGCTCGCTTCGGGGCTGGACGCGACGTAATACGCTTCGCCCGAGCCGAACCGGTTGCGCGTCAGCACCGGCATGCCTTGGTAGAAGTCCTGTCCGTATGCGGCCAGTACCTCCGCCGTCTCGGCGTGGATCAGATCGCACAGAATCGAGCAGTCGTATTCGCCTTGTAGCGAGCCGAACGCCTCGTTCATGACGAGCCGGTTCGTGCGGCCCGGATAGAGCGCGTCGATCTCTTCCGCCCAGATGCCGAGCAGGGAGCGCAGCTCGCCCGGATATCCGCCGAGCGTGACGATGTCGTTCTCGTTGACGATGCCGCTGAAGAACGTCGTGATGAACGTGCCGCCGCTTTGCGTATACGCTTCAATCCGCTTCGCCATGCCGGGCTTCACCATGTACATGACCGGCGCGATGACGATGTCGTAGCCGCTCAGGTCGCTCTCGAAGCTGATCATGTCGACGCCGATGCCGAGCTGGTACAGCGCGTCGTAATACTTGTGCACTTCGTCCACGTACTTGAGCGCGACGGTCGGGCCGCTGGAATATTCGATCGCCCATCGGTTCTCCCAGTCGTACATGATGGCGACTTTGCTGTCTGACCGGGCGCCGAGGAACGCGTCGCCGAGCTTCGAGAGCTCCGCGCCAAGCTCGGCGCATTCGCGGAAGACGCGCGTATGCTCGTGGCCGACGTGCTCGATCAGCGCGCCGTGGTACTTCTCGCAGGCGCCGACGGAGCGGCGGAGCTGGAAGAACATGACCGAATCCGCGCCGTGCGCCACTGCCTGGTAGCTCCACAGCCGCATGACGCCCGGACGCTTCAGCGTATTGTACGCCTGCCAGTTTTGCTGGCTCGGCGTCTGCTCCATAAGCAGGAAGGGCGCACCGTCCTTTAGGCCGCGCATCAGGTCGTGCGTCATGGCCGTGAAGCTGACCGGCGTGTCCGCCGCCGGGTAGTTGTCCCAGGAGACGATATCCATATGCCGGGCCCATTTGAAATAGTCGAGCGGCTTGTACGTGCCCATCAGATTCGTCGTGACCGGCACGTCCGGCGTATGCGCCTTCAGCGCGTCGTACTCGAGCTGGTAGCACTCCAGCATGCCGTCCGAATTGAAACGGGCGTAGTCGAGCGAGATGCCTTGGAAGTTCGTTCTATCGCCGCCATCCCAAGCCTCGGAGAGGGCGCTGGGCGGCACGATTTCTTCCCAATCGTAGAACGTGTGGCCCCAGAAGCGGGTGTTCCACTGCTCGTTCAGCTTGTCCAGCGTGCCGTATTTGCGCTGCAGCCACAGCCGGAAGCGCGCGGCGCAATTGTCGCAGAAGCAGTCGCCGCCGTATTCATTCGAGACGTGCCACAGCAGCAGGGCGGGATGATCCTTGTAGCGTTCAGCGAGCTTGCCGGCAAGGCGGACGGATTGCGTGCGGTATACCTCGCTGCTCGGGCAGGAGTTGTGGCGGCCGCCGAATTTGCGCTTGCGTCCTTCGAAATCAACGCGCAGAATTTCCGGGTATTGGCGTGCCATCCACGCGGGATGAGCGCCTGTGCCGGTGGCCAGACAAGCTTGAACGCCATTGGCGTGCAGCATGTCCATGATCCGGTCGAGCGTCTCGAAATTATACGTATTCTCGTCAGGCTGCAAGAGCGCCCAGGAGAAAACATTGACCGTGGCGATGTCCATGCCGGCAAGACGGATCAGCCGCATATCCTCCGGCCAAATCGACGCGTCCCATTGCTCTGGGTTATAATCGCCTCCATATAACATTTTGGGCAACTTCGATGTATCCAAGTGAACAGCTCCTTTTTTTCGTTGTATGGATGTATGTAAGCACTTTCCCATAGGCGATACTAGGATGTTGACTTTATTTTATGCTATGATGCTAGCAAGAGAAATATAATATAAGAACAGGCGGTATATGAGAATATGGAACAGAATGTCCGCCGAACGGAATACGTGGTGAACGGGCAGCTGCGGCGTTTTCTGTTCGCCCTGGGCGAGCAGGACCTTCCGCTGTACGTCGAGAGCATCGGCATGAACCCCGAGCAGGAGCCGATCGAGCGCCGCTCCGGCTATCCCGTGTTCCATTGGCTGCAGACGATGGCGGGCGAAGGCGAGTTCGAGCTGTCAGGCCGCAGCTTCACGCTTACGCCCGGCAACGGGGCGCTGCTGTTCCCCGGGGTGCCGCACGCGTACGCGAAGAAAGGCAAGACTTGGACGACGCTGTATTTGACCTTCGGCGGCACGCTGGCCGAGGCGATGCTCGCGGCGCTTGATATCCGGCATACGGATTGGTTTCATTGGAACGACGACGCGCCGATTACGACGCAGCTGTTCGACATGATCGATTCGGCGGAGCACGATGAAGACCGTACGGGGCTTCACGCTTCCGCGCAGCTGTACCGTTTCATCACGACGCTGAAGAAATACGGCCAGACGGGCGGGCGCTCGTCGCTGTTTCATCATTTGGAGAAGTTGGATCCGCTGCTGCAATGGCTGGAAGAGCGCTTCGGCGATCCCGAGATCGGTCTCACCGACATGGCGGAGCGGCTGCAGATCAGCCCGCGATATTTGAACGCGCTGTTCCGGCAGGCGTTCGGCATTACCGCTTACGCGTATTTGATTCGACTGCGCATCCGCAAGGCGAAGGAGATCATGAGCCGGAGCGAACGCCGGACGGTGAAGGAGATCGCGCTTGCCTGCGGATATCGGGACCCGAGCCATTTTATCGCCGCGTTCGGCAAGACGGAAGGGATGACGCCCGAGCAATTCCGGAAGCTGCAAGGGTGGGCGGCCCCGTGACTTTATGGCACGGATGTTTCTTGTCCCAATACAGGAATATGTAAATTTTGCGATTGCGATTATAAATGAACTTGTATTTCTCCAGAACGAAACGCGCGTCGCAGACGAAGGCGTTGCAGTCGTTTCGTCTTGGTCAGACAAGGTTAAAATCGGATAGAATTCAATTGGAACGAAAGAACGGAGCGAACGGAAATGGAAGTGAAACGATGCGGAGCGTGCGGCTTGGAGAAGCCGATCACCTCCTTCACGAAGCGTTCCGGGCGAAGCGGCCGGCGCGGGACGTGCCGCTCCTGCCAGCGCAAGCGAGGCCGGCTGGAAGCAGGCGCGGTTGAGAATGAAACGGATCTGACGCCGGCCGGCGAACAGGAGCGAGATGGAGAGATCGGGACGGTCGGGACGGTCGGGACGGTCGGGACGATATCCCCGCTGCATGAGACGGTAGGACCCGAAGAAGGCGGAGGCGCGCGGAGCCATTCGGTTCGGGCAGGTGCGGCATCGACGTCATCGTCCGGCGACGAACGCTCGGAGTCTGACGAACGCTTAGAGTCCGATGAGCGGACGGCGATGAGCGACGAGCGGGTTGAAGACATGGGCGATCAGTCTGTCAACCCGGACGCAGGGAATGAGACGGAGGCGAAGCCGCGCAAGCGCAAGCGGAGGAGACGGAAGAAGCGCGCCGCCGCGCCGCTTGAACCGCTGCCGCTCGCTCCGCTGCTGCCAGAATCGGATGCGCACGATCATGATGAGGGGGCGCAGGATGCGGAAGACAGTTGGATTCCGCTGTTGTCGGAGAGCGAACGGAGCGCAGGGGACAGTGATGTCGCGCTGGCTTTGAACGAAGCGGCCGGGCAGCCGGATTCGCCCGGCGAACCCCCTGCTCGCAAAAGAAAGCGCCGGCGGCGTCGGCGCAAATCCAAGGCGAAACCGGTTCAGACGAGCGCGCTGCCGAGTGGCGACGGGGAACGGGCGGAAGTCCAGTGGCTGCTTCCGGATGAGGATGGCGCCGAATCGTATGACGGCGAAGCCCAGTGGCAGGATGCTTCGGCAGAAGGTGCCGAGGAGGGCCATGAAGAAGGGACGCCGCCTCGCAAGCGCAAACGCAGGAGGCGGCGCAAGCGCAGATCAAGCGCCGATCAAGCTGCGGCGGCGCCCGCCCGACCGCAAATCAAGCCGCCTTACAAGCGGATCGTGGCAATCAAGGGGCCGTTCAAATTCGACGTGGGGCTGCTGAACGACCGGGGGACCGGCTTGATCCGACTGCGCGGGCGTCGGGAGACGGGCAAGCGTTGGTCGACGGAGATTCCGACCGAAATGGCGATTCGGATGGTATCGGAAGGGGCGGCTGGCATTATCAATCCTTCGCTCATCCACAAATTGTATACGAAGACGGATTTCAGGTTGCTCATCCTCCAACGAGATGATTATGTATGCAAGTACTGCGGCAGGTTCGGAGATACGATCGACCATGTCATGCCCAAATCCAAGGGCGGGTTGTCCACGCCGGACAATTGCGTTTGCGCCTGCGCGGAATGCAACTTGAAGAAAGCCGACCATTTGGATTTTGTTTTCGACGATTTTTAAGCTGCGAATGGATCAAAAAAACACCGCTTAGGCTGAAGCGCTTCCCGTGATGGAACGCTCATGAGCCCTGGCGGTGTTTTGTCATTAACGCGTCGGCCGGTTGGAAGGCCCCAGGAAAGGAGCGGTAACCGCGTGCAGGCGGCTGAACAGACCGGCGAACGCGCGTATATAACGATCCGCTTCCGCGGCAAGCTCCGCCTTGACCTCGGGGCGCCCATCCCGTAGAGCTTGAATAGCCTGTCTTCTGTATTCCGATTCGAACGTCATCATAAGCGAGTCCTCCTTAGCAATGAAGGTGTCGATCAGAAATGCAAACGCTTACACTTTTATTATACATAATATTCTGATAACTTCAAAGTGGTGAGCGCATTCCGTATAATATGCCTTGTCCCGCGTATTGTTGTCGATGCCCGGCTTCATGCTCGGGAATTGTTTACAACTTGGAAACAAAGTAGAAATGTGGCGGCAATTGGGAACCACTACAATATCGCCTTAGGGAGATGTGTATCATGGAGCATAAAATATTGGTGGTCGACGATGAGCAGAGCATCGCCAGCGCCATCGCTTACGCATTCCGGCGTGAAGGCTTCGTCGTAGAGACGGCAAGCGACGGCGAGGAGGCGCTCGCCAAAGCGGCTTCCTTCCGCCCGCACGTGATCGTGCTGGACGTCATGATGCCGAAGATGAACGGCTACGACGTATGCCGCAAGCTGGAGAATCGCAGCGGGCTAGGCATCATTCTACTGACCGTGAAGAATGACATCGTCGACAAAGTATTGGGCTTGGAGCTTGGCGCGGACGACTACATGACCAAACCGTTCGATCTGCGGGAACTGCTCGCCCGCGCGAAGGCGCTGCTTAGGCGCCTGGAGAGCAAGCCGGCCGAGGAGAAGGAGCAGAGCGCGGAGATCGGGGAGCTGCGGCTGCACGTGCCAAGCCGCACGATCACGGTCGGCGGCGCGCCCGTGGAGCTGACGCCGAAGGAGTTCGACCTGCTGGCGCTGCTCTTGACGCATCCCGAGCGGGTCTATACCCGCGACGAACTGCTCGATCTCGTCTGGAGCATCGATTATGCGGGCGGCACGCGCACGGTGGACATTCACGTGCAGCGGCTGCGCAAGAAACTCGGCGAGCCTTATCAGGAGCTGGTGCAGACTGTATATGGCGTCGGATATAAAGCGCTGCGGGGGCTCCCAACGTGAAGGGGAGCGCTCGTTACGCGGCGACCGCGACGCATCGCGAAAGACGAAAGGGGCTGCGCTTCGGGCTGACCTGGCGCTTCTCGCTCGCCCTTGCCGCGCTGCTTCTGCTTGTCGTCGGCACGCTGACCTTGCTCGTCCTGCGGGAGATCGAAGTGAACCAGCGGGAGCGAGTGGAGGCGCTCTTGAAGCAGCGAAGCGAGTTGGCCAATCTTCGCGTGCAGCAGACCTATCTGGCCAATCCGCTCGTCGATGCCCAGACGTTCCTGCGCCGCTCGGGTCCGCAGCTGGCCGCGGACTTGGGCAGTCTGCTCAGCGGCGCTCATGTGGTGCTGTACGACGCGAACGGGCGCGAGGTGGGCAACTCGCTGCCGCTCTCGAGAACGGATGCCGTGCGAGATACGCTCGATTATGCGTTACAAGGCAAGATCGCTTATGAGGTATCGGAAGATCAGCTCATCTATATGGCACCTCTCATGTGGACGATTGGCCAGGTCGGCGTCGTTCAAATTCATTACTCGCTGCAAGCCGACCGTCTCTTCTATGATTCGGTGGCGGCCGGCATGCGCAACATCGGCATAGGCGCGCTCGCGTTCAGTTTCCTGCTCGGCTTCTTGTACGTGCGGCGTGTCGTGCGGGCGATTCGTAGTCTGCACCTGGCGGCTGGCGACATCCGCGAAGGGCGATATATAACCGAATCGCCGGTGAAGCGGCGGGACGAGCTGGGCGAGCTGAGCGAAGGGATAGCCTACATGAGCCGGGAGATCAAGAGCAGCTTCGAACGGCAGAAGCAGTTCATGGGAAGCGTCAGCCACGAGTTCAAGACGCCGCTAACGTCGATTATCGCCTACACGGATTTGCTCGATATGTATCGCGACGATCCTCAGCTGCTCGAAGAGGCGCGGGCCAACATGCGCAAGGAAGCGGACCGGCTGCTCGAGATGGTCGAGAAGGTGCTGCGTCTCTCCGAGCTGGAGCAATATGAGTTCAGCCAGCGCGCCGAAGCTGTGCCGCTGCGACCGCTGCTTGAAGAGGCAGCCCGTCGCCTTCAAGCCAAGGCGACGCAGCTGGGTATCGCGATCCGGACAGAATCGGAAGAGGTAACCGTGATGGCCGACCGGGAGAGTTTGGTCCATATTTTCCTGAACGTGCTGGACAACGCGGTCAAATATAACGAGCCCGGCGGCCGGGTCGACGTCAGCTGCTCCATGCGGGGCGGCAATGCGATCGTGCGCGTTCGCGATACGGGCATCGGGATACCCGATGAAGCGCGGGCGAAATTGTTCGAGCCGTTCTATACGGTCAGCAAGGATCGGGCGCGGCTCAGCGGCGGCACAGGGTTGGGCCTGTCGCTCGTGAAGCGGCTCGTGCTGCTGCAGGGTGGAGCGATCGAGCTTTTGCCTTCGGCAAGCGGCGCGCGGGGCGTAACCTTCGAAATTACGCTGCCGATTGCTTCATCGGCGAGCGCAGCGCACGAGCAGCGTTTACAACGTTGAAACAAGACGGAGACGATCCCGATAACCGGAAGGGTTAATCTAGAGACATCTAAGGGAGTGGAGGGATACAGTCTATGAAGAGAATGAGAACAACCATCGAGAGACTCCATATGACTGCTGCGGTTGCCGCTCTTGCGTCCGCGCTAACGCTGACGGGATGCGCGGCAGGCGATGCACAGCCGGATCGTGAGGTCATCCGCAAAGAAGAGAAAACGATTACCGTCGTCGGCAGCGAGCCGGCGGAGAAGCCAAGCGGCGTCATCGTGACGAAGATTGATTCGCAAGATGGCGTGCGGGGGATGGATTGGATCGGGGAGGAGGAGCTGATCGTGGCCGAACCAAGCGACCAGGCCGCTCCGATCGCCGGCGAAGGAGGCTCGCGGCAGCCGAACAATTTGTTCGTGCGCGACCTACCCTCCGGGACCGACGAAGCGTTGAAGCCGGCGAATCAAGATCAAGGCGGAGCAGTCGTCTCGCCGGACCGCAAGCACGTGTTCTACAAGCAGTACGAAGGGGAAACGGCGAAAGGGTTCATTCTGAATCTGGATACGCGCGAAGCGGTGCCGACGGGACAGATGCCGCTCGGCATCTCCGACGGAGAATGGGCCGACAACGAGCGTATCGTGTTCGCGACGGAGGACGGCTCGCTCGCCAGAGCGGATGTGACGGGCAAGACGGAATTGTTGTACCGGACGGGTGATTTCGCGACGGCCAATCCGCAGCAGCGGGGCGACCTCATTTACTATGTGGGCAAAAATTATACGCTGCAAGCCTATAATACGCAGACCGGCAAAAACGAACGGCTCGCCGCCGATGTGGTCTGGTTCATTCCGTCTCCGGACGGCAACCATTTCGCCGTCGTCAAGCGGATCAGCAAGGACGGCCAGCCGCTGCAGATGGAGCTGGCGTTGACCGACACCGCGCTGAAGGTGAAGAAGTCGATCGCCAAGGGCAATCAAATCTTCGGGGCAAGCTGGTCGCCGGACGGCGCGCGCATCGCGTACACCGTCACCTCGGAAGGCGGCGGCACGCAAGGCGTCTTCGTGGCGGATGCCGTATCGGGCGCGGCGACGCCGATCTCGGTTGACGTGCAGTATGCTTCGGATCCGCTGCGATGGAGTCCATCCGGCGGCAAGCTAATCACCGCAACGTCGGAGATGAAGGATAACCGCATGACGTTCAAGACGTACGTGACCACGTTCAAGTGAGTCCGTTGCAGGTTGCGAACGGCTTCCATATACTAGAAAAAGAGCGAAGAAACACGGTCTGGTTGGTAGTCCAGGCGCATTGATCGCCGCAATGTCAGTATCCTTCCCCCCCTCGGGATGTCCATCGCTCTTCATCGAAGATGGAGGGGAAGCCGCATGAAGTTAACGGTCTATTGGGAAAATGGTTTTTGGTACGGACTGATCGAGGATGAGCGTGACGGGCGCATTGTCGCCTATCGTCACACGTTCGGCTCGGAGCCGCATGACGCCGAAGTGCTGACTTTCGTTCATGATCGAATGATGCCGGCCATCGGAAGCGTCATGAGTGGGATCAACCGTACGGGTATGAAGCCCGCGGCGCGCGTGTCGCCCAAGCGGCTGCAGCGTCAGGTGGTCAAGCAGCTTCAGCAGCATCCGGCGTTCTCGCAGGCGCAGGAAGCATGGAAGCTGGAGCTGGCGCACCGCAAACGCGAGAAGCACTCGCTTGCCAAAGAGGAGCGCGAGGCGCTCCGCTCGCGCAAACGAATGCTGGCCGAGGCGAAAGCCAAAGCGAAGCATCGCGGACGGTAGCTTAAGGCCGGGCCTGGCGCTGTGTAAGGCGCATGCGCGTTGCGCGGGTCGGCGAAACAAGAAGGGGCCGTCTCAAAAGGGTTGAAGTAAGTGACTCCTAACTTGCGAATGGCCTCCAATTGCACAAAAAATGGCGTTACAGGGTCTTATCCCTGTGATGCCATTTGCCATTTTCGGTCCACTGCGGCTTTTTTCAGCAAATTATGGGCAAGCGAAAGCCACCCGACCTCGAGGCTCACTTTTGGCAAGCCCCGAAGCAGGAATCTTCGGAATCCCCGGTTGTTCTTCATC
>NZ_JBHMDO010000056.1:0-118536 GCF_042431225.1 Paenibacillus aurantiacus
GGTACTCCTCCATCAAACGGCGCAGCCTGTAAAGCTTAACCTAACAGCATTGCCCTCCGCCGAGGGGAACCAGAGGACTAAGCATATGCTTCCGGAGTCGTTTTTCTCCGAAAAACGTTCACCTCTGGACTCCCTTCTTCGTGCTGGCACGTTTGTTCGCGGGTGGCGAAGGCGTTCGTGTTGGCACGCTTTTGTCCTGATGGACAAAGCTTCATGCGTATGGGTACGGCGGTATGGGTTACGTTCCGGTGAAATAGCTCCCCCATTCCCCCTCCCCATTCCTGTCGGTTTTCGGGACGACAGAGCGCTCGGAGCGGTTGGGGTGGCACTAGAACATGCCCACGTTCTAGCAGCTGCAGCTCTTGTCCGAGCTAAAATCTACCGGCGTCGGGTAGTCGTTGTCGAAGCAGGCGAGGCACATGCCCCGGTTCTTCGCCCCGTCGTTGCCGCCGACCGCGTCGATCAACCCTTCGTGGCTGAGGAAATAGAGCGAGTCCGCGTTGATCGCCTGGCGGATCTCCTCGACCGTCTTGGACGAGGCAATCAGCTCCTTGCGGTCCGGCGTGTCGATGCCGTAATAGCACGGATTGGCGAAAGGCGGCGACGTAATCCGCACGTGCACTTCCGTCGCCCCCGCTTCGCGCAGCATGTTGACGATGCGAAGGCTTGTCGTGCCGCGCACGATCGAGTCGTCGATCATGACGACGCGTTTGCCTTCGACGACCTTGCGGACGGCGGACAGCTTCATCTTGACGCCCTTCTCCCGCAGCTCCTGCGAAGGCTGGATGAACGTACGGCCCGTATATTTGTTCTTGATGAGGCCCAGCTCGTACGGAATACCCGTCTGCTCGGCATAGCCGATCGCGGCCGAGATGCTCGAGTCCGGCACGCCCGTCACGATATCCGCGTCGACGAATGCTTCGACGGCCAGCTTCTGTCCCATCCGTTTGCGGGAGGAGTGCAGGTTAATGCCGTTAATATCGCTGTCCGGACGCGCGAAATAGATATATTCCATCGCGCACGTCGCCCGGCGCTCCAGAGGAGCGAAACGGTCGACCGTCATGCCGTTCTCGTCCAGCACGAGCAGCTCGCCCGGCTGCACGTCGCGTTCATACTCGGCGCCAACCGTCTCCAGCGCGCACGATTCGGAAGCGAACACGTAACCGTTACCCAGACGTCCCATCACAAGCGGACGAAGCCCGTGCGGATCGGAAGCCACGATGAGCTTATCGTTCGTCATGATGAGGAACGCGAAGCCGCCGACGATACGCTGCAGAGCGTCTTTGGCCGCGCCGACGAAATCCTTGCTCGAACGCGCGATCAGATGCGCGATAACTTCCGTATCGCTGCTCGTCTGGAAGATCGAACCGAGGTTCTCGAGCTCTTCGCGAATGGACGGCGCGTTGACGATGTTGCCGTTCGTCGCCACCGCCAGATCGCCCTTGCGGTATTTGAAGATAAGCGGCTGCGCATTCGCCAGCTTGCTCTCGCCTGCCGTCGAATAGCGTACGTGCCCGATCGCGGCGTTGCCCTCGAGCGTCTCCAGCACGTCCTGCGTGAACACTTCCTTCACGAGGCCCATGCCGCGGTGATAGTTGAATTTCCCGTCCTGCGTCGAATCGGCCGTGCATATACCCGCGCTCTCCTCGCCACGGTGCTGCAGCGCGTGCAGCCCGTAGTAGGAAAGGGAGGCGGCGTTAGGTACATTCCATACCCCGTATACGCCGCATTCCTCGCGCAATTTGTCAAAAATATCGTCCCGGCCTATTCCTTCGTTATAGTGAGCGCCCGTCCATAATTGGTGCGGCTGCTTCACTACTTCATCAGACATGGAATCGCATCCTTCCAGACCTGCTCCAGTTGCTCAACCGGCGCTGCAATGCCCGGTTTGCCGTTGATGTTGATGGTGAGATCGGAACCGCGGACGACGCCGACTTGCGCGTTCGGTACGCCTTGCTCCGTTAGGTACGCTCTGAGCTGCTCCGCTTGGTCCGGCTTCGCCGACAGCAGAATGCGCGATTGCGATTCGCTGAACAGCGCCGCGTCCGCGCGCAAGTTCGTCACAATGTTCACATCCGCGCCCAGACGACCGCCGATGCAGGATTCCGCCAGCGCAGCCGCGAGGCCGCCTTCGGACAAGTCGTGCGCCGAAGCGACGAGGCCTTGCTGGATCGCGCCAAGCACGCCGTCAAGAAGCTGCTTCTCTGCAGCCAAATCCAACTGCGGCGGACGGCCTTCGTTCTTGCCGTGCAGGACATGCTGGTATTCGCTGCCGCCGAACTCATGCTTCGTCTCGCCGAGCAGGATGATGATATCGCCCTCGGATTTGAAGCGCTGCGTCGTAATATGGTTCACGTCGTGCACGAGACCGACCATGCCGATAACCGGCGTCGGGTAGATCGCGCCTTTCGCATTCTCGTTGTACAGGGATACGTTGCCGCCGATAACCGGCGTCGCAAGCGCGCGGCACGCGTCGGACATGCCGTCCGCCGCTTTCTCCAGCTGCCAGAACACTTCCGGTTTCTCCGGGTTCCCGAAGTTCAGGTTGTCCGTAATCGCAAGCGGTTCGGCGCCGGAGCACACGATGTTGCGCGCCGCTTCCGCGACGGCGATCGCCCCGCCCACTTCCGGATCAAGGTACACGTAACGGCCGTTGCAGTCCGTCGTCATCGCGAGCGCCTTGCGCGTGCCCGGAATCGTGACGACCGCCGCGTCGGAACCCGGCTGTACCGCCGTGCTCGTGCGCACCATGTAATCGTATTGATTATAGACCCACTCTTTGCTCGCCACGGTCGGCGAAGCGAGGATTTGCTTCAGCGTGCCCGTCAGGTCGTTTACTTCTTCGTACGACGTGTCGATCGCGCCGTTCTCGGCATAGTAAGCCGGTTCCGCCGACGGTTTGTTGTACACCGGGCACTCGTCGACGAGCGCTTTGACCGGCATGTTGGCGACTTCTTCGCCTTGGTGGAACAGACGCAGCCGGCCGTCGTCGGTAACTTTGCCGACTTTCGCGCAGATGACGCCCCAGCGCTCGAAAATCTCTCTCGCCTGCGCTTCATGCTCTGGCGCCACGACGAACAGCATACGCTCCTGGGATTCGGAGAGCATCATTTCGTACGGCGTCATGCCTGCTTCGCGCTGCGGTACCTCGTCGAGGTACAGCTCCAGGCCGTTGCCGGCTTTGGACGCCATCTCCGCGCTGGAGCATGTCAGACCTGCCGCGCCCATGTCTTGGATGCCGAGGACGATGCCGGAGTTGATCAGCTCGAGCGTCGATTCCATGACGAGCTTCTCCATGAACGGATCGCCGACTTGCACCGCGGTACGCTTCTCTTCGGATTCTTCGGACAATTCGACCGACGCGAACGTCGCGCCGTGGATGCCGTCGCGGCCGGTTGCCGGGCCCACGTAGAAGACCGGGTTGCCGACGCCTTTGGCGACGCCGCGCTGGATCTTGTCGTGATCGATCAGACCGACGCACATGGCGTTGACGAGCGGGTTGCCTTCGTAGCTCTCGTCGAACATGACTTCGCCCGCGACCGTCGGGATGCCGATACAGTTGCCGTAGCCCGCGATGCCGCTGACGACGTTCTCGAACAAATATTTGACGCGCGCGTTCTCGAGATTGCCGAACCGGAGGCTGTTGAGCAGCGCTACCGGACGAGCGCCCATGGAGAAAATGTCGCGGATAATGCCGCCTACGCCGGTTGCCGCGCCTTGGTAAGGCTCGACCGCCGATGGGTGGTTATGCGATTCGATTTTGAACACGACCGCCTGGTTGTCGCCGATGTCCACGATGCCGGCGCCTTCGCCCGGTCCCATGAGGACCTTCGGACCCGTGATCGGGAACTTCTTCAGAATCGGCTTGGAGTTCTTGTACGAGCAGTGCTCCGACCACATGACGCTGAATACGCCGATCTCCGTGTAGTTGGGCAAGCGGCCGAGAAAACCGCAAATGAGTTCATATTCATGATCGGTTACGCCGAATTGCGTGTAGATCTTCTGGTCCGCAATTTGCTCCGCCGTCGGTTCTTTAGCCGTTAACTGCTGCGCCATGTTGTTCCCTCCATGCGTTCAAAATCGATGTAAACATCCGTAAGCCGTCTTCCGATCCGAGCAGCTGGTCGATCGCGCGCTCCGGATGCGGCATCATGCCTACCACGTTGCCGCGCTCGTTGCTGATGCCCGCGATATCGTCGACCGAACCGTTCGGGTTCGCGCCGGCTTTGTAGCGGAATACGATCTGGTTGTTCGCTTGCAGCTTCGCCAGCGTCTCGTCGTCGCAGTAGTAGTTGCCTTCGCCGTGCGCGATCGGAATGTCGATGATCTCGCCTTGGCTGTATTGGTTCGTGAATGCCGTGTTGTTGTTCACGACTTCCAGCAGCGTGCTGTGGCAGCGGAACTTCAGGTCCTTGTTGCGCAGCAGCGCGCCTGGCAGCAGACCCGCTTCCGTCAGGATTTGGAATCCGTTGCAAATGCCGAGGATGAATTTGCCTTGCTCGGCCGCTTTGACCACTTCGTTCATGACCGGGGCGAATTGGGCGATCGCGCCGCAGCGCAGATAGTCGCCATACGAGAAGCCGCCCGGGACGAGGATCGCGTCATAGCCGCTCAGGTCCGTCGCCGTATGCCAGACGTAGTCGACCTCTTGGCCGATCGCGTTCTCCACCGCCTTATAGCAGTCGATGTCGCAGTTGGAGCCGGGGAAAACGAGTACCGCGAATTTCATCGGATTAACCCTCCAGTTCGAAACGGTAGTCTTCGACAACGGTGTTCGCCAGCAGCTTCTCGCACATCGCCTTCAGCCGGGATTCGGCTTCCGCGCGGTCGTTCGTGTCCAGCTCGAGCTCGAGGTATTTGCCGATACGCACTTTGCCGACTTCCTCGAAACCCATCGTGTGCAGCGCGCCTTGCACGGCGCTTCCTTGCGGGTCAAGCACGTTCTCTTTGATTGTCACGTAAACCGTTGCTTTCATGGGGGGTCGCCTCCTGAAAATGTTGAGTTAGAGTGGAAAATGGTTAAGATCCGCAAACGTGGGATGTTCGCTTCCGTCGCTGTTGAACTCGGATAACTGGATGAGATTAGGTTAAGGTTGTTATCCGAGTTCAAAGGCGATCGCTTGCGCTCTCCAGCTGAACACCCACTTTTTGCTCCACCCATTTTCCGAATTGAACAAATTTTCATGCTGCTCGGGGTGCAGATCGTCGCGCTCGCCGGGGAGTTCCCGGCTTGCGGACGACTTTATGAGATGCGGGGCATCTTTGCTTGCCCCGCGGGTATGGTTTGGTTAGTTGGCATCGGGCCGGGCACTACTGTTGCGGCTCGATCCGCTGCGTTAGTCGCGTCAGGACGAAAGCCGAAGGTCTTGCGCGCCTAGAGCGTCTGACCCGTCAACAGCTCGTAGATGTTGAGGTAGCGGCGAGTCGTCTCATCGACGACCGCATCCGGGAGCGGCGCTGGCTTGCTGTTCTGGTCCCAATCGGAGCCGAGCAGGTACGTGCGCACCGGTTCTTTGTCCATGCTGTCGATCTCGACGTCGTACGCGTAGTTCTCCTTCGCCCAGAAACGCGACGCGTCCGGGGTGAAGATCTCGTCGATCAGGATGACCTTACCGTCGATGAGGCCGAACTCGAATTTGCAGTCCGCCAAGATGATGCCCCGCTCCTCGCAGTAGCCGCGCGCGAATTCGTATAGCTTAATGCTGCGATCGCGCAGCTCTTCGGCCAACTCGGCGCCGACTAGCTCCTGCATCCGTTCGAACGGGATATCTTCGTCATGGCCGACGTCGTTCTTCGCCGCCGGCGTGAAGAGCGGCTGCGGGAAACGCTCGTTCTTGCGCAGCCCCGCCGGAAGCTCGATGCCGTTGATCGCCTGCGTCTTGACGTATTGCCGCCAGCCGTTGCCGGTGATGTAGCCGCGCACGACGCACTCGATGTCGATCCGCTCCGCCTTCTTCGTCACCATGATCCGGTTGCGAAGCAGCTCCGGCTCCGTCACCAGATCGCCGAGCCGATCGACGTCCGTATGGACGACATGATTCGGCTGGATGTCCGCCGTCTGTTCGAACCAGAACGCGGACAGTCGGTTGAGCACGTTCCCCTTCTGCGGCACCGCCGGGTCCAGCACGTAGTCGAACGCGCTGATCCGGTCCGTGACCACGATCAAGTAATGCTCGCCAAGATCATACAACTCGCGTACTTTGCCTTTATAAAGAAGCGGCGCCTTGATATACGCCTCTGCCGTAGACAACGCTTGTT
Source organism: Paenibacillus aurantiacus (assembly GCF_042431225.1). Lineage (NCBI taxonomy): Bacteria > Bacillati > Bacillota > Bacilli > Caryophanales > Paenibacillaceae > Paenibacillus > Paenibacillus aurantiacus. Next base: position 6,259 of record NZ_JBHMDO010000056.1, read on the forward strand.
CAGCCATGAACCTCTCCCTCTTCCTCTTCGCGTAAGCTTACTCGCCTCTCAACACGAGTCCCGATCCGCGGCGCTGAGCTGCCGGTAAACGACGGTCCGCCGCCCGAACGGCCGACCGTCTTCTTGAATCCGGTCTTAGATCAGTTCCAGACGCTTGAAAATCGTATCGACATGCTTCAGATGCCACGACGGGTTGAAGCAATCGTCAATATCCTCGGCCGACAGCACCGACGTGATCTCCGGCGTCGACTCGATAATGTCGCGGAATTGGCGCTGCTCTTCCCACGCCTGCATCGCGCGCGGCTGCACCGTGTCGTACGCTTGCTCGCGGCTGAAACCTTTGTCGATCAGCTTCGTCATGACGCGGCCGGAGAACGGCACGCCGAACGTACGCTGCATATTGCGTTTCATGTTCTCCGGGAACACCTGCAGGTTCTTCAGGATGTTGCCCAGACGGTTCAGCATGTAGTTCAGCAGCATCGTCGCGTCCGGCAGGATGACGCGCTCGACCGACGAGTGGCTGATGTCGCGCTCATGCCAGAGCGGCACGTTCTCGTACGCGGAAATCATGTGGCCGCGGATAACGCGCGCCAGGCCGGAGATATTCTCGCAGCCGATCGGGTTGCGCTTGTGCGGCATCGCCGACGAGCCCTTCTGTCCCTTCGCGAACGGCTCTTCCACCTCGCGGAATTCGCTCTTCTGCAGGGCGCGAACTTCGGTCGCGAACTTGTCGAGCGACGTCGCGATCAGCGCCAGCGTCGCCATGTATTCGGCATGGCGGTCGCGCTGCAGCGTCTGGGTCGAGATCGGCGCCGGCTTAATGCCGAGCTTCTTACAAGTAAACTCTTCGACGAACGGATCGATGTTCGCGTACGTGCCGACCGCGCCGGAGATTTTGCCGAACTGGACGCCATCGGCCGCATGGCGGAAGCGCTCCAGGTTGCGTTTCATTTCTTCGAACCACAGCGCCAGCTTGAGGCCGAACGTCGTCGGCTCCGCATGCACGCCGTGCGTGCGGCCCATCATGACCGTATCTTTGTAGACAACCGCTTGACTGCGGAGGATCTCGATGAAGTTCACGATGTCTTTCTCGAGAATCTCGTTCGCTTGGCGAAGCAGGTAGCCCATCGCCGTGTCGACGACGTCGGTCGACGTTAAGCCGTAGTGCACCCATTTGCGCTCCGGACCGACGGTCTCGGATACCGCGCGCGTGAACGCGATCACGTCGTGGCGCGTCTCTTGCTCAATCTCGTAAATGCGGTCGATGTTGAACGTCGCGCCCTGACGCAGCGCCTCCACGTCCTCGCGCGGGATAACCCCGAGCTCTACCCAAGCTTCACAGGCGCAAAGCTCGACTTCGAGCCATGCCTTGAATTTATTCTCCTCGGTCCAAATGGCCCGCATCTCTGGTCTGCTGTAACGCTCCAACATTGGTTAAACCCTCCAAATATTCGTTTCGGATATCCATGCCAGCGCCGCGTCCACGTTCTCCGCGAGCACGTTGATGTGGCCCATCTTCCGCTTATGTTTCGCTTCGTGCTTGCCGTACAAATGCACCTTCGGGGCAACGCCGAGCCGCGCCGCGGCCGAATCCGCGATCGCCACGTGTTTGAGCAGCGGCTCGATATGCTCGCCGAGCACATTCACCATGACGACCGGCGTCAGCAGCGTCGTATCGCCGAGCGGCAGCCCGCAGATCGCGCGCACATGCTGCTCGAACTGCGACGTACGGCATGCTTCCATCGTGTAATGGCCGCTGTTGTGCGGACGCGGGGCTAGCTCGTTCACGAACAGCTCGCCATCCGACGTCAAGAACAGCTCGACGGCGATGAGGCCGACCACGCCGAGGCCATCCGCGATCGCCCCAGCCAGCCGTTCCGCTTCACGCTGCACCGCTTCGCTTGCCCTTGCCGGTACGATAGAGAGGTGGAGAATATTGTCCACATGGACGTTCTCCGCCGCCGGGAACGTCTTCACTTCCCCTTGCGGGCTGCGCGCCGCGATGACGGACAGCTCCTTCTCGAAGCGGATGAACTGCTCCAGCACAAGCTCCGTCTTGGCGCGGCTAAGCGTCTCGTAAGCTTCCGGAATCTCGTCCTCGCTGCGAATGACCCATTGTCCTTTGCCGTCGTATCCGCCTGTCGCAGTCTTCAGCACGCACGGCAGACCGAATCGTCCTACCGCCTCGCGCAGCTCGCGCTCGCTGCGAATCTCGCTGTATGGCGCGACCTTCGCGCCTGCCGCTTCGATCGCCCGCTTCTCGCGCAATCGATGCTGCGTCGTATAAAGCAGCTCGCTGCCCTGCGGCACGTACGACTCTTCCATCAGCATGGCGGCGACGCCCGCGTCGACGTTCTCGAACTCGTAGGTGATGACGTCAGAACGCTTCGCCAGCTCGCGGGCGGCTTCACGGTCATCGTAAGCGGCCACGATCTGTTCGGCGACTTGCCCGCACGGCGCATCCGGCGTCGGGTCGAGCGCGACGAACCGGTAACCCATCGCGCTGCCGGCGTTCGCCATCATCCGGCCCAGCTGACCGCCGCCGAGAATGCCGATGGTCGAGCCGGGCAAAATCACTTTCGCTTGCGGAGCTGTCCCGCCCGCTGCCTTCGGCGCGCAGCCATCGATGCCGCAAGTCGCGCCCGCATCGGCGCCAAGCGCGTCATTGAGCGAAATCAGTCCGCCGCCGAGTTGCTTGTCCGTACCGCTCATAGCGCGTCACTGCTTTCCAGCACTTCGCGCTGAATACGGTCGCGGCGCGCCTGGGCGCGCTCTTGCAGCTGCGAGTCGAACGCGCCGAGCATCTGCGCGGCCAGCAGCCCCGCGTTGGTCGCGCCTGCATTGCCGATCGCGACGGTCGCGACGGGAATGCCGCCGGGCATCTGTACGATCGAGAGCAGAGAATCCAGTCCGTTCAGCGCCCGCGATTGCACCGGAACGCCAATAACCGGCAGAATCGTCTTGGCAGCGACCATGCCGGGCAAATGAGCGGCGCCGCCCGCGCCCGCGATTATAACCTTCAGTCCGCGTGCAGCGGCCGTTTCGGCGTATTCGAACATCAAATCAGGCGTGCGGTGCGCGGAGACAACTTTCTTCTCGTACGGAATTTCAAGCTCGTCCAAGACATCGCAGGCCAATTTCATTGTTTCCCAGTCCGACTTGCTGCCCATGATGACGCCCACTTTCGCTGACATGCATCGATACCCACTTTCTCTATTATAAATGTAGTCCCTGAAAACAGAAAAATCCCGGCAAACAGCGATCCGACCGGATGACTGCCACGGGACACGAACGTAAGCGAAGAACCTCTGCGCCCTGCGCGGGCCGCCCGTCCGAATCGGACCTCTAGCGGGTGAATCATCGTGTCTGCGCAGGTTGCCGGTGCCCGCCTCCACGATTCCGGAAGCGTTAGGCTGTTCTTCAAATTAGGCTCGTAGTCCGAAAATTTAAGGTTCTCGGGTAGAAACTTTCGGGCCATATTCCCGAACTTATACGAGGGTTGCTATATTAAGAAAAGCAGTCTAGCACGCTGCTTTCTTCGACTCCCCTAGTGTACCGAATGTGCCTTGGCGCTGTCAACCGAAATACGAACATTAATTCAGATGCCATTTACTAAAGTTCGTTTTTGCGTCACATCGAATGGATAGAACGATTGTAATTGTCAGAAAACACGAACATTTCACTTCAAGTCGCTCGGCAACGTGTGTTTTTCCTCACATAAGCTTGCCCCGCCCCCGCCCGATACGATGATATGGCATAAAACCTCCAACCAAACGAGCCTAGGCCGTCAACAAACCTCACCTTACCCGTCAAGGCGAGACGGCTAGTGACTTCTTTGGCGGCGATAAGCGTCTCATGCCGGATAAGCCGATTGGTTTGCGTTCGCAATCCGAGGATCGGGCTTACAGCATGCAGCGAGAATGAAATACAAGATGATTTATATGCGAAACTAAATTCCATTTCTTCCACTAGCTTGCGTTCGGTCGTGCCAAACCATGCAGCATTCGCCGCGGGGAATCGGTTGTACGGCGGTATATCCATAGCCCCCCTGCCTCGATCCGAGGAACGGCAAAGAAGCCACCCTGATGAGGGTGGCTTCTGATGTCTCGTTCGCGTTATGCCCGACTACGACCATGCTCACTTCGCCGGTATCGCCCCGGCTACCGCCGTCTTGCGCCGTATCTTGAGTCGCACGAGGTTTGCCCGTCGAGGCGCGATTCAAGATGCGCGCCGGTGCTGCCGCCCAGTGCGGACCACCGCTGCAAGCGCCATCCGGTCAGCGACGTCAACCATGCTCCGCCGCTCCCAGCCTTTTTCGCATTTCGTACCAGCTGTCCGTCCGCTCCGGGTAGAATAAATGCGCATACGCCTCATAGCCCAACCGCTCGTAAAATCGAACGTTGCCCGGCAGCGAGAGGCGCACCGACACGCGCACCTCGTCAACGTTCGCTTCGCGCGCAATCCGCTCCATCGCGAGCATCATCGCCTTGCCGACGCCGAGGCCCCGCCCCGCGGGAATGACGGATACGCGGCCGACGTACAGGTGATCGTCCACGACGTAATGGAGCGCCGTCCCGAGCGCGACCGCTCCGTCCCTCGTCTCCGCGATGAGGGCGCCGCCGCGGCCGGCCACCGTCTCCCGGATGCTCGCCACCGTCTCGCGAAGCGCGCCGGACTGGGGAATCAGGACGCCCTCGTATTCGCGAAACGCTTCAATAATAAGCCGATGGACGAGCGGCCAGTCCGCCTCGGCGGCCGGCCGCAATCTAACGTTCGTCTCCATGCGCAAGCTCCTTCCCCTTCGCGCTGCCATCATGGAGCGTAATCCGGTACCGACGAGCGGCCACACGAGGTCGTTGCCGGTGGCCGCGAATGACATCCGTGCGGGCTCCGCTCCGCCAATCACGGCCGACGTTGAACCTCCCGCCCGCGAGGGATGCCACCGCTGCAAGGTTAACTGCCGACGCGTCATCCTCGCGTGCCGGGATGCCGACGACTGGCGAAGGGCCTGAATATATGAGGGTCGATCGTCGACATGCTATCCGGCAATATGCGCAGACACCGGCAGGGCCATTGTCTTCTGCCAGCGGCGACCCGCCCAATGCTTGCACGGAGGCTCTCCCTTCCCGTCACTTAGACCTACCCGAATGCAAAATACCGCTTCGCGTTCCCGTAGCAAATATCTTCGACCATGCCGCCCAGCAGCTCCATATCGTGCGGTGCTTCGCCGCGCACGACCCATTCGCCGAGCATGTTGCACAGGATGCGGCGGAAGTACTCGTGGCGCGTGTAGGACAAGAAGCTGCGGGAATCCGTCAGCATGCCGACGAAACGGCTTAACAGCCCGTAGTTCGCCAGCGCGTTCATTTGGGCCAGCATGCCATCCTTCGTATCGTTGAACCACCAGGCCGCGCCGAGCTGGATTTTCCCCGGGATGCCGTCGCCCTGGAAGCTGCCCATCAGCGTGCCGAGCACGTCGTAATCGTTCGGATTGAGCGAATACAGAATCGTGCGCGGCAATCCGCCCTCCGCATCCAAGCGGTCCAAGAGCCGGGACAACGGGTAGGCGACCTCGCCCTCGTTCACGGAGTCGAAGCCGGTATCCGGCCCCAACTTGCCGAACATGCGGCTGTTGCCGTTGCGCGCCGCGTGAATGTGCAGCTGCATCGCCCAGCCGAGCTCCCGGTAGAGATTGCCCAGGAACAGCAGCGTGAAGGTTTTGTACTTCTTCTCTTCTTCAAGCGTCACTGTCTCTCCTGCTAAGGCCCGCTCGAAAATGAAAGCAGCTTCCTCCTTGGTCGTCTCCGCGTACGGCACGTAGTCGAGCGCGTGATCGGAGACGCGGCAGCCTTCGCGGTCGAAGAAACGCGCGCGCGCTTCGAGCGCCTCAAGCAAGCCGTCGTAGTCCGTGATCGCCGACCCATGCACCGCCGCCAGTTTGTCGAGCCACGGCAGGAACGTCGCGCGGCGAAGCTCGAGCGCCTTGTCCGGCCGGAACGACGGCAGCACGCGGCAGGCGAAGCCTTCGATATCGCGAATGCCGGCATGATACTCAAGCGTATCCGCCGGATCGTCCGTCGTACAGATGACCTCGACCTTATTGGCGGTGATCAGCTCCCGCACGCGGAACGCATCGGTCTGCAGCTTCGCGTTCGCCTGCTCCCAGATCGCAGGGGCGTTCTTCTCGTTGATCAGCTCCGTAATGCCGAAGTAGCGCGCCAGCTCCAAATGGGACCAATGATAGAGCGGATTGCCCAGCGTCGCCGGCACCGTCTTCGCCCATGCGAGGAAGCGGTCGTAATCGGAGACGCCTTCTCCTCCCGTCACAAGCTGCTCCGGCACGCCGTTCGCGCGCAGCGCCCGCCACTTGTAGTGGTCGCCGTACAGCCAAATGCCCGTCAAATTGCCGAACTGCTTATTCTCGTAAATTTCCTTCGGATCGAGGTGGCAGTGGTAATCGATGATCGGCAAGCTTGCCGCATGTTCATGGTACAGCTGCTCGGCTACAGAATTCGTCAACAGAAATTGATCGTTCAGGAAAGGTTTCAATGAATACGCCTCCTTCAGGATTTGGGGAAATGGGGAAAACGCGCGCGGGGGACAAGGGGATGCCCTACCCTACCCGCTTGCTGACCTCGGTTAGCCAGCCGGTTACCCGCGGAACTTCACGAGCGACTCGACCTTCACCGGCAGTCCGGTGCGGATCGACTGGTTGGCGGCAATCCCGGTCAGAATCGACTTGGCCCCGTCGATATGATTGGCCGCACGCCGGAAGCGGTCCTTCGCCGGCACGCCGAAAATATCGTTCAGCAGCACCGGATCGCCCCCGCCATGACCGCCCTCGCTCTCCTCGACCTGCACGTCATACGGGGCGTCGAACATCGGGAAGACGGTGATCGTCTGCGCCTTGATTGCGCCTTCCTGCGCCTTGTCGCCGCCGGAGTTGACGTAGGACTGCTCGACGATATTCATCTCGATCCTCCCCTTCGTGCCGTTGAAGGCGATCCGGTATCCCTCCCAAGGCAGATAGGCGTTCAGCGAGTAAGTCAAGATCGCCTTGTTTTTGTAGCGCACCATGACGCCCATCGTGTCCTCGATGCTGATCCCGTCGCCGAATACGCTTTGATCGCGGCGATAGCCGTCCTCCGGCTCCGCGTCCAGGTACATTTGCTTCAGGTGCGGGTTCGTGTCGAGCCGCAGCGCGAACGGGTCGCCCTCGGCGTTCGGGTTGCCCGTCGCCCGGTCGTAGAACGTCGTCACGCCGCGCGCCTCGGCATTCTCCTTGCCGTAGAAGAGCAAGTCGCCGAACGCGAACACCGTGTCAGGCTCCGAGCCGATCCAGAAGTTGACGAGGTCGAAGTGATGCGTCGACTTGTGGACGAGCAGCCCGCCGCTGTTGCGTTTATCCCGATGCCATCTGCGGAAGTAGTCCGCGCCGTGCTGGGTGTTCAGCAGCCATTCGAAGTGGACGCTCGTCACCTGCCCGATCGCGCCGTCTTCGATGAGCTCCCGCGCCTTCGTATGATGCGGCGCATACCGGTAGTTGAAGGTGACGCGCACGTTCCGGCCGGTCCGCTCCACCGCGTCCAGAATCGCCTGGCATTTGTCCGCGTCGACGGTCATCGGCTTCTCCGTGATGACGTCGCAGCCAAGCTCCATCGCGCGGATAATGTATGTATGGTGCGTGCGGTCCACGCTCGTCACGATGACCGAATCCGGTCGCTCCGCGGCGATCATCTCGTCGAATTGCTCCGGCTTGTACGTGCGCACCGGCTCGTATTCATAACGCTCGGCCAGCAGCTTGTTCGCGTAATCCATCCGCGTCTGGTTCGAATCGCAGAACGCGAGCAGCTCGCTCGTCTCCCGGAAGCTCTTCGCGATCGCCCCGTAGAAAAATTCCGCCCGACCGCCGCTGCCAACGAGCACGTATTTCTTTTTGACCGTCATGTCCTTCATCCTTTGCGTTAAGATTGTGAGTTCAATAAGTCGATAATTTAGCACCGAAAAGGAGGCGTGAAGGCGAAGAAGTGGAGCAGTGTTTAGGCAAACCTACGCACCGGACTTCAAGCCTGAACGCCAGATTGGACGCCGAATTACTTCATAATGTGCTTCGCGATCAATTGGCGACCGCTACAAACGTGGAATCGCTTTCGCTATCCTTAAGAATAGGGCAAAATACAATCTTTTTCTCTTCATTTCCTGCTCAGTTACACTTAAATCCCGCTAATCTTGCTATAATGAGGGCAATATATCGGCAGGAGGCGGACATTATGGCATATGCCAAACCGGTACAGTTGGAGTACGGCGCGCCGGCGGGCAAGTCCATCTACATGGAGTATATTCGGCGGACGGAGCCGTTTAGCATGGACAGCCAACATTGGCATCCGTATTACGAGATCTATCTGCTGCTCGAAGGCAAGCGAACGTATTTCATCAAGGATGCTGCCCACGCCGTGGAGGACGGGGACCTGATTCTGATCGGCAAGCACGAGCTGCACAAATCGATTCAATCCGGCGCGGGGCCGCACGCCCGCCTCGTGATGCACTTCGACGAGCCGATGCTGCAGGCGCTGCCCGAATCGGACGCCGAGCTGCTGCGCACTCCGTTCGCCCTCGCCACGCCGCTCGTGCGCCTGCCCGCGGAAGAGCAGCGCATCGTCCGGAGCCATGCCGCGCGGATCATGCAGGAGCTGCGGCGCCGGGAGCCGGGATGCGAGCTGTACCTCCGCCACGCGCTGCTCGATATGCTGCTGCTGTGCGCCCGATACGCCGCGAACCACCCGCTGGCCACGGCCGCGCCGCCTCCGGCTACGCCGATGCACGGCAAAGTATCGGAGATCGTCCGCTATTTGAACGACCACTACGCCGCGTCCGTGCACATCCACGAGCTGGCCGCGCGCTTTTATATCAGTCCGTATTATCTCAGCCGCATGTTCAAGGAAGTGACCGGCTTTACGATCATCGATTACGTCAACCTGACGCGTCTGAAGGAAGCGCAGCGGCTGCTTCGGGAGACCCCGCTCAAGATTACGGATATCGCCGGCCAGGTCGGCTTCGGGAACTTCTCGCATTTCGGCAAAATGTTCAAAGCGGTGACGCGGATGTCCGCGCGAGACTACCGGCGGCTGTATCAACCAGGACGGGACGAGGCGTAGTCAAACCGTTTTTTGCTCCGCAAGTGTTGGCAAAACGGGTGAAATGACTCATGATAAGATACGAATTGTATCACAATGTAAATGCCATCGATACGAAAGGAAACGGCGTGATCGAGAAATATACGGTCAACCATGTTTCCCGCCGGACAAACGATTCTCTGGAAGGTTAGCAGTCATGGCAGAGACTACGCCGATGTCTATGCGACATGGGCAGTCGCCACGCCGGCAAAGCCGATTTAGGTTGAGGTTCGATACTTCATTAAATAGAAAAAAGGCCATCAGAGGCGCGCAGGTTACGCACTCTTCTGATGGCTTCTTGGTGTTCGCGCCGTGGCGTGAGCCGTGGACTACCGCCCCTTCTCCCCGCCTCGAACGAGCGCGAAATAGCAGAGTACCGCACATAGCTCCGCGATCGCGACGACGACGCCGAGCGGCAGCGCCGTGTTCTCGCCCGCGATGCCGACGAACGGCGCGGCGATGCCGCCAATAATGAAAGAGAGGAGGCCAAGCAGCGCGGATGCGCTGCCCGCGTTCTGGCCGTGCTGCTGCAGCGCCAGCGAGAAGCCCGCCGTCGAGACGATACCTACGCTCGCTACGACGAGGAACAGCGGCGGCAGCACGGCGGCTAGTCCCCCTTGCGCGGCGAAGACCGCAAGCAGCGCGAAGCCGCCGGCTGCCGCGATTGCGATGCCCGCCCGCAGCAGCTTCGTCTCGCCGACCCGGCTCGCCAGCCGGCCCGTAATCTGCGTCGCGGCGATAATGCCGAGCCCGTTCATCGCGAAGACGAGGCTGAACGTCTGCGGCGAGATGCCATACACGTTCTGCAGCACGAATGATGAGCCCGAGATATACGCGAACATCCCCGCCATGATGAAGCCCTGGGTTAGCGCGTACCCCATGAACAAACGGTCTCGCAGCAGCATGCCGAACGTGCGCAGCGTGCCGCCGAGCCCACCCGCCGAGCGCCGCTCCGCCGGGAGCGTCTCGCCAAGTCCGACGGTCACCGCGATCAGCATGACCGCCCCGTAGCCAGCCAGCACGGCGAACACGGTTGGCCACTGGCCGAAGCGCAGGATCTGCGCCCCGATAATCGGCGCCAGAATCGGCGCCGCGCCGTTCACGAGCATGAGCAGCGAGTAGAATTTGGTCAGCTCCGAGCCGGCGTAAATATCGCGCACCATCGCGCGGGAGATGACGATGCCCGCCGCGCCGGCTAGCCCCTGGATAAAGCGCAGCCCCAAGAAAAGCCAGATATTGTCGGCGAAGAGGCACAGCACGGAAGAAACCGCATAGACGACCAGGCCGATCAGCAGCGGCCCCTTTCGGCCGCGGACGTCGCTCAGCGGCCCGGCCAGCAGCTGGCCGAGCGAGAGGCCCAGCATACACGCGGTCAAGCTCAGCTGCGCCAGCGAAGCAGTCGTCCGCAGGTCGTCCGCAAGCGCCGGCAGCGCCGGCAAATACATATCGAGCGACAGCGGCCCGAAGGCGCTCAGGCTGCCCAGAATAATCGCCATCCAGAGCCGCTTCGACGCGCTGATCCGGCGCGGCTGCGGCTCGTTCGTTACGTTCGGTTGTGTCATAAGGGGAAATTCGTTCCTTTCTTCACTCGGATGATGGCTCTTGCCGGAGTTGATAACGGATGCGTTCGAGGAAAAGTCTCCCCGCTTCCAGCTCTTCCGGCGCGATCCCATCGGTCAGCAGACGCGTCGTCCGCTCGGTCATCGCGAGCACCTGCCCCTCCAGCGCCTCGCCCCGTTCCGTCAACCAGACGCGTTGGACTCTCCGGTCCTCTTGGTCCGCGCGGCGAATCACGACGCCTTTGCCCTCGAGGTTATCGATCATCCGGTTCACGTTCGTCTTATCTTTGCGAAGCCGCGTGGCAATCTCGTGCTGCGGCAGGCCGTCTTTCCGATACAATAGCAGTAGAATGAGGCTTTGCTCCGGCGCAAGGCCAAGCGGGGCCAGCTGGCGCTTCACATAGCCCGAGATCGCCAAATCGACGTCGCGAATCAAGATGCCGATATGTTCGTCCAAATGATGTTCCACGCTTCTCCCTCCGATTAGTTGCTATAACAACAGTTGATAACGTATACTATCATGCGCGTTCGTTAAGCGTCAATCACGCGGCCTGGTCCCGTGCTGAACTTGCGGGCATGCGTCCGCCGGCGTGTATAATAAGAGAAGATACGTCCGCCTCTGGCGGCACACCCCAATAGCTACGAAGGAGATGTTCTCGTCTATGTCCGATTATTCCGCAATCCGCAATATTTACTGCGTCGGCCGCAACTACGCGCTCCACGCGAAGGAGCTCGGCAACGACGTGCCCGGCGAACCGATGATCTTCGGCAAACCGACCCATGCGCTGAACCCGGCAGAGGGCACCCTCCTCCTGCCGGCTAGCATCGGCGAAATCCACCACGAGGTCGAGCTCGTCGTCCGCATCGGCTCGGACTATGCGCCAGGCAAGCCGCTCTCCGAGCTGATCGACGGCGTCGCGCTCGGCATCGACTGGACTGCCCGCGACGTGCAGTCGGCGCTCAAAGAGAAGCGCCACCCGTGGCTGCTCGCCAAGGGCTTCAAAGGATCGGCCACGCTGTCGGCGTTCCGGCCATTCGACGAAGCAGCGTTCGCGTCGTTAACATTCAGCCTCGCGAAGAACGGCGAGACGATTCAGCACGGTACACCCGCCGACATGATCTTCCCGCTCAGGCAGCTCGTCGACTTCATCGGCGCCCGCTTCGGGCTTGGCGCAGGCGATCTGATCTATACCGGCACGCCAGCAGGAGTAGGCCCCGTGGCGGATGGCGACGCGCTTGAGATGAAGCTGGAAGCGCCGGGACAAGCCGAAGAGACGTTCGGCCCGCTTCGCGTCGTATTGTCCGCTTAGGCGTTCCTCCGCGGTTATGTTCTGCCGAAATCTGGCAATAATGGGGAACAGCACCGGCAAAGGAGGTATGGCAATGGATGCATCTATGAGCGCTAACGATGTGATTCAGCAAATTCGGCAGCTCAAAACGAGCGGGCAGAATTTGAACAAGAAAAAAATGAAATCCTCGCATCCCGAGCTGATGCAGAACGCTCTGTTCTACTTCCCGAGCTGGGAGCACGCGTTAACCAACGCGGACCAATAGTCCGACCCGATTTGCGCCACTAATCGTTCCAGCATTCGCACCCGCGCCCTGCCGCCTTCATAGCGACAGGGCTTTCTTTCGTTTCCAAAGCATGCCAAAAAGGTTAACGGCTTGAACCTTCAAGCGCGTTAACCTCGCAGCGTGCCTTTGTCGCCGAATTACGATTCGCCAAGCCGGGTAAACCCGCATCCGCCCACGCGGGGCAGAAATCGTCCGGGCGACTCGATCGCGGAGAAGGGGCACGAGGCCCGACCGCTGACGAGTAACCAAGTACAGTGTGCCGCGATGCATCCCGCTGCGGGAGTCGCGCGTTGCGGCTAAAGTTCGATTGGCACGATCATGCTTGCGCCTCACGCGCCTTTCGACGCTTCTTCCGCCGCACGTATGCCGACAGCATGATAATCGTGACCGCTGCCGCGATCGCCCAATAGACAAGCAGCAGCCAGATGTCCTGTCGGAGAAGATCGTAGTCGCCCGTCGAGAGAATGGAGCGGAACCCTTCGACGGTATAGGTGATCGGCAGAAATTTGTGAATCGTCTGCAGGCCTTCCGGTCCGAGCTCCACCGGGAACGTGCCGCTCGTCGCCGCCAGCTGCAGCACGAGCAGAATGATGGCGAAGAATCGCCCCACGTTGTCTCCGAGCGTCACCAGCAGCTGGATAATCGCCATGAAGATTAGGCTGACGAACAACGTAAAGAATGCGAAATCCAGGTTGTTCAGCGGGTTCAGCCCGACGACCCCGGTCAGGACGAGCGAGACGAGCAGCGCCTGCCCGATCGAGACCGCCGCCATGACCGTATATTTGGACAGCCACCATAGGAAGCCCGACGGCGGCGGCGCGAAATTGTCGCGCAGAGCGAATACGGTCGTCAGCAGCAGCGCGCCGACGTACAGGCTGATCGAGACGAAGAACGGCGCCATGCCGGTGCCGTAGTTGGGCAGCGTGTTGAATTTGTCCTCCCGGACCCGGACCGGGTTGGCCATCATCTCGAACAGTCCTTGCGAGGAGTGGATGCTCGTAAGCTTGCTTGCCCCGTCCTTCAGCGCCGTGCTCAGCTCCCCGCTGCCGTCCACCAGCTTCTTCTCGCCCGCGGTCAATTCGCCGATCCCTTGGATAAGCGCCGTCCAAGCCGTACTTACCTTGTGCACCCCGGTATAGAGCGAAGCCGCACCCGTGCTAAGCTGCGCGGCGCCCGTCGACAGCTGCTTCATATTCGCCGCGAACGTATTAACGCCGCTTACCAGCTGACCGTGCTTGGTTACAAGCTCACCGACGCCCGCGTTAAACTTCTTCACGGAAGCTTGCACCTGCGCAAGCCCCGCGGATACCTGCGAGCCAGCCGCCTTCAGCTGCCGATAGGTCGCATCTCCAGCCGCTTCCGGGTGCTGGGCCGCGTAGGCTGCGATTAGCTGATCGACGCCGGCTGCCCCTTTGGCAAGTGGATCCAGACCTGCAGCCAGCTGCTTGCCGCCCGACTGCAGCTGCCCGAGCGCCGTATCGACCTGCTTCGTCCCCGTGCCGATCTGTCCGTAGGCCGTGTTCAGCTTCGAGGCGCCTTCCGCTAGCTTGGCAATCGCCGCTTTGAGGTCGGCTGCGCCTTTATCCAGCTGGGTTATCGACGCCTGGTTATTCTTGACCGACGCGGCAAGCTTGGCGGTGCCGTCCGACAGCGTCTGCAAGCCCGTGTGCAGATCGCCCGCGCCTGTGCTCGCCTTCTGCATCCCATCCTTCAGCTCCTCCAAGCTCTTGAAGATGGTCTCCGTATAATTTAGCGTCAGCTTCTCCGCCAGCTGCTGACGAATTTTCTGGATGCCGGACTGTCCGATTTTCGCGACGATGTAGTTCAGCCCTTCGTTCGATTTGATCGTGATCTCGAGCGGCGTCGGCTTCTGGTTCGCCAGCGTCGTCGCCCGTTCGGAGAAATCCGCCGGGATGACGATCGCGAAGTAGTAGTCATTCGCGGCCAAGCCCCGATCCGCTTCCTCGCGGTTGACGAAATGCCAATCGAAGGAACGGTCGGCCTGGAACTCCTTTACCAGGTCGCTGCCGATCGTATACGTCTCGCCCTCGAATTCGGCCGGCTTGTCCTCGTTCACGACGGCGACGGATAGCCGCTCCAGATGGCCGTAGGGATCCCAGAACGCCCATAGATAGATACCGCTGTACAAGACCGGAATGCAAATGATGCCAATAAGCGATACGAGCATTTTCGGCGATCGCGCAAGCGCCGCCCATTCTCCCGCGAACCAGCTCAGCCCTCTCTTCATTCAACCTCCACCCTTTCCTCTGGCGCCAGCGAACAAGCGATCCGGCCGCCAATCCGCGCACAAGTTTCCATCGCCCCTGAGTATTATGCGTGTCCGGGGGGTTCGCTATGCGAATGTTGGCGCGCTTGGCAGGAAGAGGGGCGCTCTATCGCCATTGAACGAGCGGTTCGCGTTGGCATGTCGAGTCAGCATGGCAATTCCGCCCTTGCGGCGATTCTGACGTTTTATCGCAACACAAAAATGACCGCTCCGGCGCAAACCGGAAACGGTCATTCTCTACTCCGTTGCGATCGGCGCTGACGCCAACCGCCCTAACTTTGCTTACATGCTGACCGCCTCGCTGCTCGATTCGGCTGGTTTGCGCCGCATGAAGTAGGCGAACGTGAGCAGGACGAACACGACGACGTACACAGCCAAGTTCGCGAACTGCTCCCACATGAGGCTGAAATCGCCGCTGGCGATGACCGCCTTCAGGCCGATAATGCTATGCGTCATCGGCAGCCATGGGTTCAGCGCCTGCATCCAGTCCGGCAGCAGCTCAAGCGGGAATGTGCCCGCGCTCGATGTCAGCTGGAAGATCATCAGGATGATGACCAGGAACCGGCCCGGATTGTCGAGCCATGTGACGAACGACTGGATGATCATCGCGAACGCCAGGCTCGCCATGAAGGCGAACAAGTAGAAGAGCGGCACGCTCTGCACGTGGATGTCGAGCACGAGCAGCACGACCGTGGCGACGATCGCCGACTGCGCGGCGCTCATGAGTACGAAGGTCAGCGTCTTGCTCAAGAACATCCCGAAGCGCGACGCGTTCGGCACGACGGACTCGCGCACCGAGAAGATCGTCGTGAACACGAGGCCGCCCATGAACAGCGCCAGAGACAGGAAGTAAGGCGCGATGCCGATGCCGTACTTCTCCACCTTGCGGTCGGCGTTCTCCACAATCTTCACCGGATCGGAGAACATCGACACCGTCTCGTCGCCTGTCTTCACTTCGGCGGTCTTGGAGGCGGCATCGGTCAGCTTGTCGGCCAGCTCGCCCGATCCGTCGACGAGCTTCGCCGAGCCGTCCTTCAATTCGCCCGTGCCGCTGCCCAGCTCCTTGGTGCCGTCCGCCAGCGTGCCTACGCCGCCGGCGACTTTGCCAAGCCCGGCCTTCAGGCTGGCAAGACCGCTCGTCAGATCGCCGGCGCCGTCCGCCAGCTTCCGGCCGCCCGCGGCCGCCTCGCTCAGCTTGCCCCCGAACGCATTCATGCCGGTCAGCAGCTGGTCCTGTCCGCCTGCAAGCTGCTTGGCGCCGCCGATCAGCTGCTGCTGGCCGGCTTCAAGCTGCTGCGCCCCGCCGAGGAGCTGCCGCTGGCCGGCTTCGAGCCGCGCCGCGCCGTCTGCCAGCTGCGTCTGCCCTTCGCTCAAGCTCGCGCTTCCTTGCGCGACCGCCTGGCTGGCGGCGAGCAGCTGCTTGACCTGCGCGTTGTCCGCCAGCTGCGGGCTCGCCTTGACCAGCTGCGCAAGGCCGTCGGCCACCTGCTGCGCGCCGCCCGCCACCTGCTTGCTCGCTTCCGATGCCGAAGCAAGACCCGACGACAGCGATGCCGCGCCGTCGACCGACGACTGCAGCCCGGCTGTCAGCTTACCGGCGCCTTCTGCCGATGATTGAAGCCCGTCTTCGAGCTTGCCGGCTCCGTCTCGCGCCGCGGCCGCGCCTGCGATCAGCTTGCTCTGCGCGTCCGACAGCTGCGATAGGCCGCTGGCCAAGCTGCCTGCGCCCTGCTTCAGCGTGCCTGCTCCGCTATGAAGCTTCGCCGCGCCGCTGGCGAGCGGACCGACGCCTGCCTTCAACGACTGCGTGCCGTCCGCCAGCTTCGCCGCGCCTTCCTGCAGCTTGACTAAGCCGTCTTCGAGCTTCTTGGCGCCGTCCGCCAGCTTGGTCGCGCCGTCTCCGGCTTCGCCGAGCCCTTCCGACACCTTGTCGATCTGCTCCAGCATGCTGCGCGTGTACGCCTCGGTAATTTGCGTCGACAACTTCGCCCGCAGCTCCTTCACGGCGCTGTTGCCGATTTGACCGGCGATATAGTTGTACTGGCTGTTCGGCTCGAATATAATTTCGGCCTGCTGCGGCTTATCGTCCATGACGGTCGCCGCCTTCTCGGAGAAATTCTCCGGCACGGTGATCGTAATGTAATATCGGTTATGCGTCATCCCGTCCCGCGCGCCCTCCGCCGAGACGAACTGCCAGTCGAAATCCGGGTTCTTCTTCAGCTCGTCGACGAACTCCTTGCCGACGTCCAGCTGCTCTTCCTCGTAAGAAGCGCCTTTATCTAAATTGACAACCGCCACCGGCAGCTTCTCCAGCGAACCGTACGGATCCCAGGAGCCCTTAATGAGGAAGCTGCTGTACAGCATCGGAATAACCGCGACGCCGATGAAGGAGATGAGCACGAGCGGCTTCTTGAACACCGCCATCATGTCCTTGCCGAACACGCTGAGTCCTTTCATTGCATTCACACGTCCTTTTCGTATAACTTCACTCTCGCGCACTTTGAATTTCTGACCAAAAATGAATTTTGGTCATTTTGTATCATAAAAAAATCCCTCCGGTCAACGCGCAGCGCGTTTCTTCCGGAGAAATACAAGCCCGGTTTATAGGCGTAACGCTTATAAACCATTGTATCTCAAGGGATCTTGAACTTTATTAGCCGCGCAGACCGTCCGCGAAGAACAGCATCAGATGATCTTGGATCTGCGCCTTGTTCAGAGGATTGGCATGCGCCTTGTTCCAATCGGTCGTCAGCGCCACGTACATCTTGAGCATCGCATAGGCGACGATCTCCGGATCGCAAGGCTTGATCTCTCCGTTCGCCACGCCGGTCTCGATATGCCGCTGCAAGTACTCGAGCACGAGCCCCTCCAGCCGATGCGTCCCGTCGAGCGCCTTCGCCGTGCCGATGTCCCGCACTTCTTGCTGGAGCTTGATGAACAGCTCGTGGTCGGAGCGGAACTCGAGCAGCGCCCCCAGCACGCGGAACAAGTTGTCGAAGAACGGCTCGCCTTCGTGCAGTCCCTCGTCCAGCACGCCCTTCAGCTCGTGCAGCGCCTTGCGCACAATCTCATCGAACAGGTCTTCCTTCGTCTTGAAAAACGTATAAATGGTACCCTTCCCCACGTTGGCGATCTTCGCGACCAGGTCCATCGTAGTCGCTTTGTACCCGAATTGGGCAAAAGATTGCGTCGCCGCCTTCAAAATAAGCGTCCTTCTGTCGACCCCGGCCATCAAAGTCCCTCCCTAGGATGCATTTCCGATTCAAAACT
This sequence comes from Paenibacillus aurantiacus, assembly GCF_042431225.1. NCBI lineage: Bacteria > Bacillati > Bacillota > Bacilli > Caryophanales > Paenibacillaceae > Paenibacillus > Paenibacillus aurantiacus. Next base: position 24,123 of record NZ_JBHMDO010000056.1, read on the forward strand.
GACTAAATTTCATTTTTGGTCAATTAGTCACTTCAATAAGATACCACGCCGTTACGGCTTTGACAACTTCTTTTGTTGCCCGTTTGTCCGCCGCGGATGCCCTGCGCGAGCACGCGTCTCGTGTGGGCGGAAAACAAAAAGCTTGCGTTCCGCCCTTCGGGCGATTCGCAAGCTCTCTTCCCTACCGGCACCAAGCAGACGGTCACGCGCCCCCGAACGTCTGCTTGCCTGCCATCTTTAGTGCCCCATCATCGCGGCCGCATCCGCGCCCGCGTCCTTCCCTGCCGCCCCGACTTCCGTCTGCTCCTGCGCTCTCGGCTTACGAAGCACGAGCGCCAGCACCGCGCCGACGAGCGCGATGCCCGCCGCCAGGAGGAACGTATCGTCATACGCCGCGATCGCGGCATGGAGCGGATCGCCGCCTTTGGCCATATTGTCCGTCAGCTCCGACGTGAGGAAGCCGGTCATCCCGGCGACCGCGAAGGATACCATGACCTGCTGCGCGGCGGTCGTCAGCGGCGTCACCCGGGTAACAAGATGACGAGGCGCCGAAGCAAGCACATGGGTGTTGATCGGCATCATCGTCATGCCCATGCCCAGCCCCATCATGGCGAGAGCCGTCAGCACATACGGAATGCCCGTGTCTTCCGTTAGTCTGGAGAGCAGGAACAGCGACGCCGTCACTAGACTAAGCCCGGTGATGACGAGCGGCCGCGCGCCAATCCGGTCATACAGCTTGCCTGCCACCGGCATGGCGATCGCGGCGAACAGCGCCTGCGGCAGAAGGATGACGCCGGTCTTCAGCGCCGTGTATTGCTCGACATTCTGTAAGTATAGCGGCACGAGCAGCATGGAACCGAACATCGCGATCTGCGCGACCCACGCGATGATGATACCCCGCGTGAAATCGGAGGAGCCGAAGACGCGCAGCTCCAGCAGCGGCTGACGTTTGCGCAGCTCAACGACGATGAAGAGCACGAGCGCCGTGCCGCCCACGATCAAGCCGGTCAGCGTGCGCGCCGAGCCCCAATCCGTGCCGCCCTCGCTAACGCCGAACGCCAGCATCGCGAAGGCGATCGGGGCCAAAATCATCCCGAGAATGTCCAAGCTCGGCACCGCCTTGCTCTCGAAGCGCGGCAGGAATTTCATCCCGAACAAGAACGCGACGACGCCGATCGGCAGATTGATCATGAAGATCCAGTGCCAGCTCACGTAATCGACGAGATAGCCTGCCAGAATCGGGCCGAGCGCGGGGGCCAGCAGCATCGGGATGCCGAGCATCCCCATAATCGAGCCCATCTTCCCCGGTGGCGCCAGGCGAAAGACGATCGCGAATCCGATCGGCGACACCATCCCGCCGCCGAGTCCTTGAATGACGCGGAAGAGGATCAACTGCTCCGGCGACTGCGCGAGCCCGCATAAGACCGAGCCCAGCGCGAAGAAGACGATCGTCGTCAGGAAAATCCGCTTGGCTCCGAAACGGTCGGACATCCAGCCCGCCAGCGGAATGACCGCCGAGAGCGCCAACGTATAGCCGGTCACCGCCCACTGCAGGGTAGGCACGCTAGAATTGAAATCCTCGACCAGCCGCGGCAGGGCGACGTTGACGACCGTGCTGTCGAGGATAACCATGATCATGCCGATGATCACGGCTAGCAGCGGCCAGAGCAGCTGACGCAGCGTCGGTTCCGCGCCTTCGTTATGTTCGTGTGCAGTCATGCATTCTCCACTCCTTGTTCACATCTATATATCTATGGTTAAGGATACTCACCCGCAGTCGCCGGGCGGCGATTCTTCCCGCAGTCGATGGGCAAGCTGCCGAATGGTAACACTTGCTAACCACGATTTGCGCCGAATTCGCTTAGCCCTACGTAATGTTGTAGTATAATGATGATCGCTGCCCGGCAGTCCAACCACGAGGTGCATCCATGAAAATTAAGGGACGATTTATTACGTTAAGCACGGTTTTATCGGTTCATTCTCTATACATCTTGTACTACTACTTCCGCGACGCCGCGGTGGACATCTTCGACCTGCTCGGCTATCCCTTGTTCGGCACGCTCGCCTACTGGGCCGGCCTGCAGTATGACCGAGCGGTCTACTACTCGGATAAAGACGTGCTCACGAACTTATACAATCGCCGCTTCCTTATCAAAGCCTTCGAGAAAGCAAAGTCGCTTGCCTCCCGCATGAACAGCAGCCTGTTCCTGCTCGTCATCGACTGCGACAACTTCAAGCAAATCAACGATCGTGAGGGCCACCTTAAAGGAGACCGCGTGCTTGCGGCAATCGGCGAAGTGCTCGTCGCCTCCACGCGCGGCAGCGATCTTGTCGCCAGATGGGGCGGCGACGAGTTCGTCGTGGTAGGCCATCATAAGGACGGCAGCGGCCTCCAATCGATTCTGGCGCGGCTCGAGAACGAGCTGGCGGAGGTCTCGAAGCAGATGAGCGTGAGCATTAATGTGTCCATCGGGTCGGCGCTCTACCCGCGCGACGGCGGCGACCTATACGACCTGATGAAAGTCGCCGATGCGAATATGTATGCCAGCAAACGCTCGCGCAAGTAAACGAAAGAGCCGGACGGAATCGAAGCTTCTCTTGGATTCTGTCCGGCTCTTGGCGTTCGGTCATACTGCCCGGGATTAGACGGAATACACGCTCTGGCCCGCGCTCGCCGCTGGCTGCTGGTTGGCTTGAGTCGCTTGCTCCTTCTCGGCGGCACTCTCGCCTTGCTGCAGCTGATACATCTGATAATACTTGCCCCCTCGGGCCATCAGCGTCTCGTGATTGCCGCGCTCCACGATCTCGCCGCGGTCGAGCACCAGGATCAAGTCTGCGTTCTTGATCGTCGACAGGCGGTGGGCGATGACGAACGTGGTGCGGCCTTTCTTGACGACTTCCAAGGCGCTCTGGATGAGCGCTTCGGTCTCGGTATCGATATTGGATGTCGCTTCGTCGAGAATCAGAATCGCCGGATCGAAGGCGAGCGCCCGGGCGAAGGAAATCAGCTGGCGCTGCCCCGCCGAGAGCGTCGTGCCTTTCTCGATAACCGGCTCGTCGATGCCACTCGGCAAATTCTTCAGCACTTGCTCGCTGCCGACGTCCTTCAGCGCCTGCTCGATCCGCTCCCGCGTAATGCGCGGGTCGTTCATCGAGACGTTGGAAGCGATCGTGCCGGTGAATAGGAACGGATCCTGCAGGACGATGCCCATATGTTCGCGCATCGTCTGCTTCGGCATCTGCCGAATGTCCGCGCCGTCGATCGTGATGCGTCCCTGGTCCACGTCGTAGAACCGGAAGAGCAGGTTGATGATCGAGCTTTTGCCCGAACCCGTATGGCCGATGAGCGCGACCGTCTGGCCCTGCTTCGCCTCGAAGTTGATGTTCTTCAAGACGTTCTCGCCTTCCTTATATGCGAAAGTCACGTTGTCGAACTTGACGTTGCCTTGGTAGCGCGGCATGTGCTCGTCGGCGACGTCGACGCCTTCCTCGTCCAGCAAGACGAATACCCGCTCCGCGGAGACGAGCGCCGTCTCGAGATTCGGCAGCTGATTGACGATGTTGACGATCGGCTGGAACAAGCGGTTCAAGTAGTCCACGAACGCGTACAGTACGCCGAGCGTTACGAAGCCGCCAGGCGTCGTCAGGGTGCCCCCGGCGAAATAATAGATGAGCGCCACGTAGGCCGCGTTGCGGATGACGTTGACCAAGTTGTGGCCGGTAAGCGAGTTGAGGCTCAGCATCTTCTGCTTGTAGCGAAGGTTCTCCTCGTTGAACGCCTCGAACTCCTGCTCCATCTTCTTCTCTTTGCGGAACGCGCGGATAATGCCCATCCCTTGAATCGATTCATTGATCCGGCCGTTGATCTCGCTCAGCGTGGTGCGGATGACCCGGTTATACTTCTGCGCGATCTTGCCGTACACGATGACCCAGACCACGAGGATCGGCACGATAAACAGACAGATCGCCGCCAGCTTCACATTCAGCACGAACAACGCCCCGAAGATGCCGAGCATATAGATCGTGCCGGTGAAGAAGTTCGCCAGCACCGTGACGTACAGCTCGCGGATCGCTTCCGTGTCGTTCGTAATGCGCGAGACGATCTTGCCTGCCGGCAGATTGTCGAAATACTTGACCGGAAGCTTGTTGATATGGCCGAAGACGTCCCGGCGCATCGTCCGGATGATTCGGTTCGAGGACGCCTGCAGGAAGTACCGCTGCCCGTACGCGAACACGGCCGATAGCAGAATCAGCGCGAAGTAGTACCAGCACAGCTTGATCAGCCCGGCCAGCTCCGGCTTGAAGAACTGGTACAGCTGCGCCTTGCTGAGCCGCTGCGCCTCGTAAGCGGCGGTCTCTTGGCCTTTCGTAATTTGCACCCGGCCATCCGACAGCAGCTCGCGGCTGCCGTCGAACGCGACGGCGGACGGGATGAAGTAGTAGTCGCTGCCTACTTGGAAAATGCGCGCTTCCGGCCCCCGCGCTTCGCCTTCCTCGAAGTGATCCCCGCGTTTGCGCTTCTCCCCGCCATATGCGACCGTATATTGGTCATCGGCCTGCGTCGCGTACCACGGCCTCTCGATGCCCGAGATGTGGACGTCGATCAGCTGCTTGGCGACCAGCGGCCCCGCCAGCTCCGTGCCGACGGAGACCAGCAGCATCAGCAGCGCGACGATCAGCTGCGTCCGGCCCTTGAGCGCGTATTTGATCAGCCGCTTAATGGTCGCGCTCTTGCTGCCCGCCATCCGGTCGCTATCCAAGTCGTAATGTTCGCTTGCTTCCATGCTCATGTTCGTTCACCTGCCCTTTATTCGCTAGCTTTCTCCATTTGCTGTGTTTCGTATTGTTCTTTATACCAGCCGCCCTTGGTCATCAGCGCCTCGTGCGTGCCTTCTTCGATAACCCGTCCTTCGTCCAGAACGACGATCCAATCCGCGTGCTGCACCCCGGAGAGGCGGTGCGTCGCGATGAGCGTCGTCTTGCCGGCGCGCTCGCGGCGGATATTCGCGATGATCTCGGCTTCCGTCCGCGCGTCGACAGCCGACATGGCATCGTCGAGCATCAGAATCTCCGGATCGGCGATGAGCGCGCGGGCGATCGACACCCGCTGCTTCTGGCCGCCCGAGAGCGCGACGCCCTTCTCGCCGACGAGCGTGGTCAGCCCGCTTGGCAGGAAGGCCAAATCCTTCTTGAACGCCGAGGCTGCGATCGCCTGCTGAAGCTTCTCCTCGTCCGCGTTCTCCGCGCCGAACAGAATGTTCTCGCGAACTGTCCTGGAGAACAGGAACTGCTCCTGCGGCACGTAGCCGTACCACGACTTCAACTGATCCATGTCGATGCGCTCGATTGGCGTCTGCCCGATCGTAATCGCGCCAGCGCCCGTTGGATATTCCCGCAGCAGCTGCTTGATGAGCGTCGTCTTGCCGCTGCCGGTCCGCCCGACGATGCCGAGCGTCTCGCCTTTGCGCAGCTTGAACGATACGCCGCTCAAATTGTCCACGGTCGAGGACGGATAGCGGAACGTGACATCGCGGAATGCGATTTCGTCCGGTCCCGCGAGCCGCACCGCGTCGACTGGGTCCGGCACGTCGGGCGCATGGCCGAGCGTCTCGTTCACCCGATCGAGGGATGCGTTGCCGCGCTGCATGACGTTGATCATCTCGCCGATCGCGAACATTGGCCAGATGAGCATGCCGAGGTAGACGTTGAAGGCGACAAGTCCGCCGATCGTCAGTTCATTGTGATACACCAGATATGCGCCGTAGCCAAGGCCGATCAAGTAGCTGGCCCCGACGAAAATCTTCACGGTCGGCTCGAACAGCGCGTCGATGCGCACGACCGCGAGGTTCTTCCGCAGCACATCCTCGGTTACGTCGTCGAAGCGCCGCTCCGCCGCCCGCTCCTGCACGTAGGCGCGGATGACCCGGGTGCCGGAGATCGTCTCAAGCACGCCGTCGTTCATGTCGCCGAATGCGTCCTGCGCTTCGGTGAACCGTTTGTGAATCCATTTGCCGTACAGGCCGACCAGCACCGCCATGATCGGCAGCGGCAGAATCGACACGAGCGTCAGCTTCCACGAGACGAACACCGTCATCGTGACGAGCAGCGTGACCATCCAGATCGACGAGTCCATGACGGTCAAAATGCCGAAGCCCGCCGTAGCGCCGATCGCCCCCAAATCGTTCGTCGCCCGCGCCATCAGATCGCCCGTCCGGTTCTTCTCGAAGAACGACGGCGTCATCCGCAGGAAATGCCGCATCAGTTTCGATCGCATGATCCGCTCGACGACGTTCGCGCCGCCGAACAGTCGGGAAATCCAGATATAGCTAATCGTATACGTAATGACCGTCAAGACGATCAGCTGCACGATCGTCCGCGTGACGCTGTCCCACGAGACGGTGCCCAGCTGAATGCTGTCGATCGTATTGCCCACCATCATCGGCGGGAACACTTCTATAATGCCGCAGATCGTCAGCAGAATAAGCGCGATCGTATACCTTTTCCATTCTTGCTTAAAAAACCAGCCCAACTTACGCATAACCGCAAACATGAGGTTACTCCCCTCTCTTCCATCCCAACACGTGAATTTGTATATAAAAGAAAAAACACATCGCTCGTCAGCGATGTGTTTTCAGCCCGCAATAGAAAAGGCGCACGCCACGAGAAATTCGTGACAAGCGCCCTTGAATCCGTATAGGTCGGCTCAGGCCTGGATCTGCCGATCCATGCGCAAGCGCTCTTCAAGGAGGTCACGAAACGTATGCAGTTGTTGAACGCGATGGCGATCATCCAAGCGGACGGCAGTCATAAAACGGATAGTCATGTTCAACATTGCGAATCGCTCCTCTCTGGTGGTTTCCAATAGTTTCAAATCGTACTTCGTAAAGTTATCACGGTGGACAAAGCATTGTCAACGCTTAATTGCTGGTAATGTTTCGTTATAGCCGTTCTTTCCGCCGTCCGTCGGAAAAGCCACCGTGGCGGGCTCTTCCGGCCCTTTAAGCAGCGGCTTCGGAAGCCCTGGTGGCCATTCCTAAGTAGCTGCTCGCAGTCGTGCAGAGCAAAAAACGGCTTACCCAGGACGCGGCCTCGAAACGTAATGGGCGGCATTCCTAAGAGCTCCACGCCAGCGCGTCGTAGAAAGCCGGTTTATGGATAGAACGCGACTTCGGGGTCACCCGCGTGATCCCCTCTCTCGTAAGCCGCCCGCATTTACTAATATTCCCTCCGAAAAATCCGACTATTTACCTATCTGACCTTCAATATTTGTAGTATTCTATCCCTACTGACAGATATAGGGAGGTCCGAAATGGCATCATCATTCAATTACGAAGCCTACGAAACACTTATCCGCAAACTGGAGAGGCAGGCCGAAGCGAACCCCGGCGCTTACAGCCGGAAGGTACGATGGCTGACGTACGCGGGGTACGGGTACATCTATCTCATCCTGCTGCTCGGTCTGGCCTGTCTAGGTCTGGCCGCGTACTCCGTCTTCTTCACCCATCACCTGCATGCGGTCGTCGTCAAGCTGGTCTACGTGCTTCTTGTCGTACTCATTCTCGTCATACGTACGCTGTGGTTCAAGCTCGAGCCGCCATCGGGCCAAGCCATTACAACGTCGGAAGCGCCTGAGTTGTTCGCGCTCATCCGCGAGGTGAACGAACGACTGGGCGGCCCGCGCATTGATCACGTCTTGATCACGGACGATCTGAACGCCAGCATGGCGCAGGTGCCGCGCTTCGGGCTGTTCGGCTTCCACCGCAGCTACCTCAGCATCGGGCTTCCGCTCCTGCAGGCCCTGTCCAAGGACCAGCTCCGCATCGTCATCGCGCACGAAATCGGCCATTTGACCGGCAATCACAGCAAGGCCTTCGGGCTCATCTACCGGACCAGGGCGACGTGGTCCCGGCTGCTGGAGCGGCTTGAAGAGGAGCAGCGCGGCTGGGCGACGGCGATCTTCGCCGTCTTCTACAAACGCTATATCCCTTATTACATGGCCTATACGTTCGTCTATGCGCGCCAGAACGAATACGAAGCGGATCGCCAGTCCGCCGTCGTCGGCGGCCCCGCCCAAACGGCAGAAGCGTTAATGGCGATCCATATCCATTCCCGCGCGGAGAACCGATTCTGGAACGACTTGTTCCATGAACGCAGCATGACCGCCGATGTGCCGGCCGACATTTATGATCGTCTGAAGCGGCATTGGCAGGCGGCCGAAGGCCAAACCCATGTGCAAGCCTGGCGAAGCGACGCGCTGGAAGAGGCCACCGACTTGCTCGATACCCATCCTTCGCTGCACGACCGCATTCGCCAGTTGGGCGTCGATCCCGCCGATGTAACCTTCAAGCCGCAAGAGGGTGCAAGCGGACTGCTTGGGTCGCGCGAAGCGGAGCTGACGCAGCGGTTCAACCGCGAGTGGGCCTCGCAGGTGAACAAAGGATGGAGCCAGCGGTACAAAGAGAAGCAGGAATCGCTGCTCGAACTGGAGCAGCTTCGCGCACGGCAAGATGAGCTGGAAGGGGAGGAGCTGCTCACGCTCGCACATCTAACGGAGCGGTTCGAATCGTCCGAAGCGGCGAGATCGATCTACGAAACGGCCGCGGGCCGTGATCCCGAATTGCCGGCCGCGCACTTCCACCTCGGGCGCCTGCTGCTCGAACTGCAAGATGATGCCGGCATCGCACGGCTGGAACGCGCTTACGCCATGGACGACAGCGCCATCGTGCCGGCTTGCCGCCTGATCGTGGATTACCTGATCGAGCACGGCCGCGAGGACGAAGCGGACCCTTATAAAGCCGCGTTCTTCGAACGGGTGCATCATCTCGAACAGGCGGACGAAGAACGGGGAGCGCTTCACGCGAACGACACTTATATTCCGCATACGCTCACCAGGGACGAGCTGGAGGCGCTGCGCAAGCAGCTGGCTGGCTATTCGGCCATCCGCAAAGCCTATCTTGTGCAGAAAGAAGTGCAGCTGGAGCAGCATGACCGCCTCTTCGCGCTGGCCATCCAATTCAAGCGGCCGTGGAATACCCAGAACGACGACAAGTTCGACGCCGAGCTGCTGCAATCGCTGCAGACGAGCCTCGACTTTCCGTATTCGTGCTTCTACGTGCTGCTCACCATCGAGAACTACAAGTTCGGTAAAGCCGTGAAGAACGTGCCTGGGGCTCTGATTTACGAGAAATAACGGTGCGCCTCGCCTCCTGCTAGCCCGGATCGTTTGGGCAGCCAGCCTGAACGTTGCGCATGTCAAAGAAAGCCCGCATCCGTCCGGATGCGGGCTTTCTTCTTGCTTGCTGCTCCCTATTCCGCCGTCTGCAGCTGCAGCCACAGCGTCTTGTTGCGGTATTCGTCCTCCGTGCCAAGCTCGCGTCCGAACCAGGCCGGCGGGATGAAATACTGGGCGGCGGACAGATCGGCGAATTCCGCCTCTACGACGATCAAGTCCACCTGCTTGTATTCGTCGATCTCGAACTTGGCGCCGTCGCATGCTACCGTCGTGCGCACTTTCATGAGCGGGGTCAGCTTCGTGCGGCTGAGCAATTGCTCGTACAGCTCGCCTGATATCGCGTATTCGATCTCCTCGCGGACCATGCCGTGGCCGGATTTGAACGTGTGCGTATACGTCCGCTCGCCCTTCTCGTCCTCGATCTGCCGTACGCGGATTTCCTCTTTCGCCGAATAGGCGAGGTAGGTTTGGTAGATGGTCTGGCGCGACAGCACCTGAAGCGCGCCTCTTTCGACTTCCGCTTCCGGGAAGGCGTCCAATAAGTACTTGCGTTCGATTTCTTTGCCCATGGATGTTTCGTTCCTTTCTGCTCGGACCGCCCGAGGCCACCCTGCCCCGACTGCGGTCAATCCTCTAATATCGCGGTCTCCAGCTCGTTCACGAACCGCCTGAGCCGGACGGCCAGCCTGCGGTTGATCTCGCCGCTCTCGACCAGCCGCTCCACGTAGTTGCGCTGCTCCTGGACCGCTTTCATTTGCAGGTCGACGCTTACGCCTTCCTCGTCCGCCGCATCGCCCGGCTTCGCCTGCTTCAGTCTGGCGATCAGCAGCTGGTAGTGCGCGATGACGACCTGCGCCGCGCGGTCATTGCGCTTGCCGCGCGCCTGCTCGACGGCTTGCATGCCCGCTTCGGCCATTCGCAGCCTGGCATCCATGACGGAGATGCACGCCGCGACGCCGACGCAATCCCCGTTCTGACCCGTCTCCGCGAACAAGCGCGACATGAGGCGTCGCATCTCCGTCCACGACTGCTGCAGCGGGACGCTCAGCCGACCCGCGAGCAGCGACTCCATCCGGTCGAGCAGCTCGCCGAATCGGCCGGCCAAATCCGCCGATACTTCTCCATTCTCGGCAAGACGCCTTAATTCCTCCCGCTCGGCCCGCACGCCGATCATCCGGAGCTCGGTTTCCAGCCTGCGCAGCCCCGGATCCGACCACTGCCCTTGATGCTGCTGCACCCGCTCGACATGACGCATGAACGCGGCGACCGCGCCGCGATCGGCGTGTCCTTCGACGCCCTTGCCCCGCAGGAGGTTCAAGCTGGCGTTGATCATATGCTCCTTCAGCGACAGCTCCGCCTCCTCTTCGGGCTTCTCTTCCCGTTCGCCCTTCGTCAGCAGCGGCAGCAAGACGCTCGCCAGCACGAGCGAGAACAAGATGACGCCGGCCGCCAGGAAAATGATCAAATCGCGCTGCGGATACGGCGCGCCGTCGTTCATGACGAGCGGAATAGACAAGGCGCCGACGAGCGTGATCGCCCCGCGAACGCCGGAGATCGCCGTGACGAGCAGCTGCTTGATGGCCGAATCCTTGGAGAAGATGGCCAGCCAGATCAGCCGGATGCCAATCAATAGCAGCGTAATTACCGCGACGTAGCCGAGCACCAGACCGTTGTCGATGGACTCGTCCTTGAAAATCGTATGCATCGCCTCCGGAATCGTCGCCCCGAGGATGACGAAGACGAGTCCGTTCAGCACGAAAATGACGACCGACCACGTGCTGGCCGAGACGACCTGCAGCTTGAAATGCGGCGAAGCCGTCCGGTCGCGTTCGATCGCGTGGATGACCCCGCCCGCCACCACGGCCAGAATTCCCGAAAGTCCCATATGCTCGCTCGCGAGAAAAATAATAAACGGCGTTAACAGCTGCAGCAGCATGTGCGTCGTGACGTCCTCCATGCCGAGCTTGCGAATGAGGAAGCCCAGCTGGATAAGCAGGTACCCGATGATCGCGCCCACCAGCAGCCCGCCGGCCGCGATGAGCAGGAAGCTGCCCGCGGCCTTCGGCAGCGAGAATTCGCCGGTGACGGCCGCGGCGATCGCGAACTTGAACGCCACGAGACCCGAGGCGTCGTTCATGAGCGACTCTCCTTCGAGCAGCCTCAGAATACGCTTGGGCAGATGAATGCGCTTAGCCAGCGCCCCGACGGCGACCGCGTCGGTCGGGGACAGAATCGCCGCCAACGCGAACGATGACGGAAGCGACAGCGCGGGGATCATCCAATGGATTACATACCCCCCGATCAATACCGTGGCGAATACGAGGCCGAGCGCCAGCAGCAGAATCGGCGCGCGCAGGTTCCACAGATCCTCGCGCGGGGTCCGCTTGCCGTCGTTGAACAGCAGCGGCGCAATGAACAACACGAAGAATAGCTCCGGCTCGAGCTCTACGTGCACCCCCCATGGCAGCAGCACGGCGCATGCGCCAAGCCCGATTTGGATGAGCGGCACGGGTACGAAAGGCAGGAACCGGTGGAGCACGTCGGACACCCCGATGACAGTTAACAGGGCTAGTACGGTAAGGAACAGTTCCATGGAATCGTCGATTCTCCTTCGGGCAGGCCGTGCAAGCCCCTCCGCCTGCGCTTTTCGCGCGCAGGGCGGACAGTCAGCGCGAGCCTGACATTCTTCCTCCTTTTTACCCTACTCGTCCCCGTTTGATACCCATCCGCACCCGGCCGCGGACATGCCAAAGAGCCTCATCCGACTGCCTTGCGGCTTGGAATGAGGCTGAACCCTGGCTCAGAAGTCCTTGCGTTGGAACCGAAGCAAGCCGAGCGCGAAGGCGGCTGCTCCGTATGCCGCCGCATAAAGCATAAAACTTGCCGACGGCAGATTGCCGAACGCGAATAACGAGAAAACGTTATCGGTCAAGGGCAAGAAGCCGGTCAGCTGATCGTAGCTGAGCAGCTCAGCCAGCATTTGACGCTGAATCGCGTCCGCCGGCATGGACAGCGACATCAAGCCGGTGATCGTATTCAGCGGCTGCATGAGCTTCTCGTCCAAATCCAGCGAACCGGACAGCTTCTCGATCATGCCGCCCAGCCAGCCCGCCCCGTACAGCATCGTCATGAAGACGCCGTTGCCGAGCGCCGAGAAGAAGCCCGAACCGAGCATCGAGACGGAGATGATGAGCGGCACGACCGAGGCGAACAGCAGGAAGGAGCGGACGAGCAGCCCGAGGTCGCGCGGGATGCCGGCGTGCGCGCCCGTCACGGCCAAAATCGAGACGAACAGCACGAGCGCGTAGCCGATGCCGAGCGATACGTAGCCGAGCCAGCGGCCCGCGTACCACTTCCACCGCGGAATGGGCCGAGGCAGCAGCGCCTGCATGACGCCTTGCTCGGCTTCGCCCGCGATTGCGGAGAAGGAGCTGAAAATCGCGAGGAACGCGAGCACGAAGCCGCCGAAGAAGAAGCCCAGCATCAGAATAAAGGCGCCGCGGGTAAACTGCTCAATCAGATCGATGTCCCCGCCGCGATGGAAGACGCCCATGTTCCGGTAGCCGAGCGTGTCGGCCACGAACCAGAAGGCCACCAGAAACACGGCGGTCATGAGCAGCGTTAGCACGAGGACACGCTTGCGCAGCAGCTCCTTCCACGTCATCAACATAATGGTGATCATGCCTTCTCCCCCCTATGGCTCAGGCCGGAGACGGCTTCCATGAACCACTCCTCCAGACGCTCCTTCGCTTTGGCTACCTCGTACAATGTCAAGCCATGTTCAATAATCAGCGCGTTCATCCAGCCCGCCTGCTCTTCGTTCTCCAGCTCCGCTTCGATCCAGATCGGCGCAAGCCCGTTCAGGCTCTCCGGAACGGTCGATTGCCCCGCAGCCAGTCCGATCGCAAGACCGGTCATCTCGCGCAGCTTCTCCAGCAGCAAAGGCGACAACCCGCCGACTTTGAACAGCCAGCGGGTTCGCGTATGAATGACCTCCGCCACGCTCCCGTGACGAAGGATGGCGCCATTATTGAGCAGCGCGATTCGGTCGCAGAGAGCTTCGACGTCCTCGAGCAGATGGGAGTTCAAGAATATCGTCTTTCCCTGCGCCTTCAGCCGCGTCAGGATCGTCCGCACTTCCCGGCGGCCGATCGGGTCGAGCGCCGAGGAGGGCTCGTCCAGGAATACTATGGCCGGATCGTTCACGAGCGCGCACGCGAGGCCAAGCCGCTGCTGCATTCCCTTGGAGTAGTTCTTCACGCGGTCCCGCCCCCGCAGGCCGATGCCGACCTCCTCCAGCAGCCGCGGCACGCGTTCATCCGCGACCTTGCGTTCGATGCCGCACAGCTTCGCGTGCAGCCGCACGACCTCTTCGCCGCTCAGCCACTCCTGATAGCGGTACAGCTCCGGCAAATAACCGATATGCCGCTTCGCCGCCAGGGTGCCGATCGGCTCGCCGAGCAAGCTGGCTTGGCCGGAGGTCGGCGTCACGAGCCCAACCAGCATTTTGACGAACGTGCTCTTGCCCGCGCCGTTGGGACCGAGGAAGCCGAAGGCTTCCCCTTTCCCCACGCGGATCGAGACGTCGCGGCAACCGCGGCCGTTATCGTATTGTTTCGTCAAGTTCACGGCTTCGATGGCCGCCGCCTTGCTCATGCGATCAGCTCCCCGATCTTCTGCAGCATGGCCTCGCGCGTCTTGAACTGGTCGCCGCCATCGAACTCGAACAGGCGTCCGTCATGAATCCACGCTGCCCGGTAATGCGTCCCGGCTCCATCCCCATCCGTGGTAAGGACGATCTGCGTCCCCTCTACGTCGAGCTTCTCGGTCTGCTGGCCCTCGATCATCGGAATCGGGAGCTTGCCTTCGAGGATTTGGCTTTGCTGCAAATCCCGTTTCAGATAATCCGGCAGCAGCGGGAAATCGAGCACGGCGTTCAACGCCTCCTCGATCGGAACGGAAGGATCTACCGTCACGACCGGCGCCTTTTGCTCGTACAAATAGGCCCACTGATCATTCTTGCCGCCAAGCGCGTACTGGTCGTAATAGACGCGTTCGCCAAGCTCCAGCGTGACCGGCTTGCCGTCGATCGCCTCCGGCATGAGCGTCGTCGCCCCCAGCCGCTTCATGACGGCGTTCACTTCGTCCACGTTCAGCTTGAAGGTGACCGTCGTGGATGGCGAGATGGATATCTTCTTGCCTTCCGCCACGTCGCCGGTCAGCTTGTAGCCGAGCAACCGTTCCGCCTCCTCCGGGGTAAATTCGCCTTCCACCTGTCCGCTCTGCGTCGTGTAGGTGCCGAATTTATTGACCGTCTCGCGGATACCCGCTTCGCTGCCCGCCACGTTCTCGAATAAGCTGCGCAAATCCGCTTCGTTTACGACCGTGATCTGCTGCGCGCGGAACTGATTCAGTATCGCGGCCAGCGCCTGGTTGCCCGCAGGCGTCACGATGACCGTGCCAAGCAGCAGGCATGCAGCGGCTGCCGCCCCCCACTTCCGCCGGCGGCTCATCCGCATGCGGCTGCGAACTGGCTGTTCCGCACCGGCCGCGCTTGCGGGAACCGCTACGCCGGCCGGCTTCTCCTGAGCCGGCCATTCGGCAGACCCGAACACAAGTCCATCCTCTGCGCCCGATTGGCGCTGCTTATCTTGCTCCGCGCGCTTCGCCGCTTCGGCCCAAGCCGCCCATTGCCCGCCGGCCTTCTCGCCAGCCAGCTTCGCCTGCAGCTTGCGCCATGCTTCCTCGGTACGCTCGTTCTCGTTTGTTTTATCGAAAGGTTCCGTACGCATTCGCGCATCCTCCTTTATAACTCCGTATGTGCGTTCTCTCTTTAACTTGTTCCGTCTTCGCGGAAACGTCTGCCGCTTCAGCCTCTGCCCAGCGCGTCCGGCATGCCCGCCTTCGCCGCACGCTGCTTCAGCTTCTCGGTCGCTCTCTGGATTAGGGTGCCGACGACCGGCAGACGTACGTTCAACCGCTCGGCGATCTCCGCGTAGCTGTACCCGGAGTGGCGAAGCAGAAGAACCTGCCGGTCGCGTTCAGGGAGCGCATCGAGCCACCCCCGCACCTCTTCCTGGTCCATCTGCCGAAGCAGTTCCTCCTCGCCGGAGACCGCGGAGACTTCGCCCCCGTACAGCTGCTCCTGCTTGCTCTGAAGCTTGCGCTCCCTAGCCTTCTTGTCCATATAGTCATAGCCGGCATGCGTCAGCACCCGGTGAAGCCACGCGCCGATGGCGGCGGGATCATCCGGCGGATTGCGGTACAGCTTCACGAAGACATCCTGCGCCAAATCGTCGGCCGCCGCCTCGTCGCGCACGAGCGCCGCGAGCTTGCGCCGAACGATCGGGTAATGTTCGAAGAAAATCGTTTGAAATAGTTCGGATTCCGGGAATTCCATTGTTTAGCCTCCTTTCGGCTGCAGCTATTAGTAAGACGGACGAACGCACGAAATTATATCAGCCTGCTCGAATTTTTTTTGTTCGCGCATTCCGATACCCGTCGTCTTACGCAAGACAAACGAAAAACCACCGCCTCGCAGGCGATGGTTGAAGCATGGTTGGCCCTTGTTCAGTTGCCTTCCCCGGCAGTAGTTCTGACTATTCAGCGCGCGAAACTCCAGTTCCTCTTCATCGAGGGCCGTTTATAGATTCGGATTATAGTACGCTAATACCCGAATTGCCAGCATCATCGCCTCGTGGTTGGCCCATGATCTGTAGAGCGGCATGACCAGCGGCTCGGTTAACAGAATCATCCAGCAAGCCGCCGCCGTAGAGAGCGCCTGCCACCAGTAACGGCCGGCACGAACCGCCCGCCATAGATTAACGGCGATAGGCGCGAGCACCGCCACGCAGAACGCGCCCGCGAGTAGAATAAGCGGCATGCGGCCTTCCATCGCGTAATACGACAGCCGGCTCCAGAAGATATACACGTACACGAACCCGGCGTTGATCGCCGCAAGCCATAGGTAACTCCTCGCGCGCATTCGATTTCCCCCTCCGCATGAACCATATATTGTAGGTTTACCATCTCAACGCTTCCGCTTGTCAACTTCCCAACCGCGTCCGTTCGCTTGCTTTAGGTTGCCGTCCGTCGCGCCGGGGGCTGCGGCCATGTTTATTCGAATCTAGATTGTCATACACTACCACCATATGGATTTCACGGCAGAAAGGCGGTTATGAAGGCGCTATGACTATCCCATCCAATCACTGGCGAGAAGCGGTCGTCTATCAAATTTATCCGCGCAGCTTCATGGATGCGAGCGGAGACGGCATCGGCGATCTGCGCGGCATTATCGGCAAACTCGATTATTTGCAGCGGCTCGGCGTGGATGTCGTCTGGCTGAGCCCCATCTACCGTTCGCCCGGCGACGACAACGGCTACGACATTAGCGATTACCAGGCCATCGCCGAGGAATTCGGCACGATGGACGATTGGCGGGAGCTGCGGGACGGGCTGCACGCGCGCGGCATGAAGCTCGTCATGGACCTGGTTATCAACCATACGTCCGACGAGCATCCGTGGTTCGAGGCCTCGCGGGCTTCGCGCGATAATCCTTACCGCGATTATTATATATGGCGCGACCCGAAGCCGGACGGCTCGGAGCCGAACAACTGGGTGTCCGTATTCGGGGGCTCGGCCTGGCAGCTCGACGAGGCGACCGGCCAATATTACCTCCATCTGTTCTCGCGCAAACAGCCGGATTTGAACTGGAACAACTCCCGCGTGCGGGAGTCGCTGTACGACATGATCCGCTGGTGGATCGGGCAAGGCATCGACGGCTTCCGGATGGACGTCATCAATTATATCTCGAAGACGGAGGCGCTGCCGGACGCGGCGGAGCACGGCGGCTCGCGCTACGCGTGGGGCGGCGACTATTTCGTCAGCGGGCCCCGGTTCCTTGAATTTCTGGCAGAGATGAACGAGCAGGCGTTATCCGCTCGCCCTGGCTTGCTGACGGTCGGCGAGATGCCCGGCGTGAACCCGGAGCAAGCGCGTCTGTACACGGGCAATCCTTCCTATGGCATGAACATGGTGTTCCAATTCGAGCATGTCGATATCGACGGCGGCGGCGGGGACTGGTTCCGCACCGGATGGTCGCCTCGGGAGCTGAAAGGGATCTTTCACAAATGGCAGCTAGCCCTAGCCGAGGAGGGCTGGAACAGCCTGTACTTGAACAACCACGACCAGCCGCGCGCGGTATCCCGCTTCGGACAGGATCGGGAGCACCGGGGCGTTTCCGCCAAAATGCTCGCCACGCTGCTGCATACGCTGAAAGGCACGCCCTATATTTATCAAGGCGAAGAGCTTGGCATGACGAACACGTACTTCCCGTCCATTCGGGACTATCGCGACGTCGCGACGCGCAACGCGTACGTGGAGCAAGTCAACCAACGCGGCGTCCATCCAGCCCGGATGCTCGAAGCGATTCACCGCAAAAGCCGTGACAACGCGCGGACGCCCATGCAGTGGACCGGCGGGGCGAACGCCGGCTTCACGAGCGCAACCCCGTGGATCGGCATCAACCCGAACTACCGGGAAATCAATGCGGCGCAGGCGGTGGACGACCCGCATTCGGTCTTCAATTATTACCGCCAACTCATCGCGCTGCGCAAGGCGCATGCCGACGTGCTCGTCTACGGACGCTACGAGGCGTTCGCGGAGTGGCACGATCACATCTACGCGTATACCCGCACGGCTGCTAGCGGCGAACGTTGGGTCGTGCTGCTCAACATGACCGCCATCGACTCTTGGCTGCAGCTGCCGGACTACCTCCGCCATGAGGCGCGCGACGTCATCCTCGGCAACTACGAGCTGAAGGCCGAATGGGACATCATGGAGCTGTCGCTTCGGCCTTATGAGGCGCGGGTATATCGGCTGCGATAGCGGCCCCCGGGCGTTGGGCCACGAGCTCGCTTAACGGAGTGAATAATGAATGCCGCTAATTAAGGAGATTCGCCCCCCTCTCCGCGGCGCGCTCCCCTTACGCCTGCCGCTTGCGCTGCAGGCACCGAATCGTATCGGTGATCGCCTGCTCGTGCGGGGTCCAACGGATCGGGCCGATCTCGCGCTCGTATTTCTCCCCGCTTAACACCAGCGGCTCTTCGGTCAAATACAGCATCTCCACCACCGCCTTCATGACCGGGTTGAACAGTCCGATCAGCGACAGGCCGAATCGGCCCAGCGGCACGACCGCCTTGCGCCGTCCGCTCGCCCGCTGCGCGATGGCGACGATGTCGCGACCAGAGAGCAACCCCGGGCCGGGGATATGCCAATTCTGGCCATAGGCCGAGTCCCGCCCGGCCACCTCGGCGATCATGCGCGCCGCGTCCGGCAGATAGACATATTCGCGCGGTACCCGCATGTTGCCGACGAAAGCGGTCGGTTTCCCTGCGGCGATCGCTTCCATCGTCACGTTGAGGTAGGAGGCTTGGGCGGAAGGTCCATAATAATCCGGCAGCCGGACGATGAGCGGCTTGGCAGGCTGCCACTTCGGCTCGAAGATAAGCCGCTCGTACGCGAGCCGGGTTTTGCCTTTCCGGGTATGCGGCTGCTTGGGGTGGTCTTCGGTAATTCGATCCGCCGTTATCCGGCGGCCGTACGGGTAGATCCCGTCGACGACGACGATCTTCGCCGCCATACGCTTGGCGGCTTCCATGACCGACTCGCCGAGCGGCAGCAGCTTCGTCTCCATCTCATGGTAGGGCATGTTCGCGCTATGGATGATCGTGTCCGCACCAGCCGCCGCCCGAATGATCGTATCCGGCTCGAACGCATCGCCCGCGGTCAGGGTGAGATGAGCGGGATTGCCCAGCTCCTCCGCCAACTGCTTTAATTTCGCCATCGACCGGCCGAGGGCGACCGTCTCGATCCCTCTGCTTACCAGCTCCGCCGTAACCGGCGCGCCTACGCCGCCTGCCGCTCCCAATACGATGACTTTCTTCATCATTATCCTCTCCTCATCAAATAGTTATTGATTGACCAATTACATATCATCAAAAAAATTTTGGTGCCAGACGCCCCGCCGGAGCCACCCTTGTCTCTTCCGTCCAAGGACGAAAGAACTGCCAGAGCGCTCCGGCAAGCTGCGTTACCTCCGATGCCCCTTATCCAGCAGGCTCGGCATATCCAGCGCCATCGAGACGTTGCACAGTAAACCTCGAGCCATGAAATCGCTCGTCCGCCTGGAGGCTTCCGCCGCTCCAGCCTCTACGAATGCCCGCTCGACGAGCTCGCTCACGCTTCGCATGCCTTGGCGCATGACCTCGCGGACGGGCTGATCCTGAATCGTCTGCGCTTGCATCTGAAGCAAAATCTCGCTGCGGTGGGATTCCATGATCGCTTCATACGCCTGAATAAGCCCTTCCTCGAGCCCCTCCGGCTTCTCGGAGGCGATAACGCGCCCGAACGCCTGCATTATTCGCTGCCAAGAGACCTCGAGCGCTTCGACAAGCAGCGATTCCTTCGTAAAGAACCGGTATACGTAAGGCTGCGAGATGTTCGCCCGCTCCGCCACCTGCGCGGTCGTCGCCCGGTAATATCCGATCTCCGCGAACACTTCGATCGCGGCGGCCACAATATCCGTGCGCCGGTTGGCGGAGGTGCCCGTGCCTTTTGCCATGGAATGCTCCTCCTTTTATATTATTATTGATTGACCAATTACTGATGAGTTCAGTTTAACTCATCTATACGGTTCGCGCAAGCCCTTCTCCCAAATAACTTGCGCGCCATCTCCCGCCTTCCATGTTCATCCGGAGTCAACGCAGCCCCAGCCCTTTCGCAGGCCACCGCTCATCCGGTAGGCCATCCGTTAGGCGAAAGCGGCTGCGTTTTAAGGTTTTCGCCATCTTTTCAACACCTGCTGCAGCAATAAGCCCACCGCCAAACCGACGAAGCAGCCGATCATCGGGAGCCACACCGGACCCCAAAGGATGCCGAAAATCCGGTTCTTGGAATAAAAAACGCCAACCGTCGCGCAGTACGCGGCCATCACGGTCGCCGTGAAGGAATACCCCCTGCCCGATCCAGGAATCCGGTACGCATCCCAGATGCCGAACATATAGAAACACGGATAAAACAGCAGCCACTGATAGTTCGCCGTCTGAACAGCCTCCTCGATCTCACCCAGGAAGCTCAGCATGATGATATCGTTCAGATGGGCTTTGACATTGATCACCAATTCCGCGGCAATGAGAATGACCCCGGTAAAGTAATGCTTCTTCAACAACTGACCAAAACCTGGCAGTGCAATGCTCCATAGAACCTTTTCGATTTGTTCCGATTTGGTCATGACGTTTCACCCGTTACGATGGAATTAAGGCGTCGCGCTCGATGGCGCCCTGGCACTTTCTCGAGCCTCCTTCTCGATCATCAACTCTCAACGTGCGGCCCCCGTTACGTTAAGCATGCTCTTATACAATTCCCAATCGGACCCAAAATAACCAGATGATTGGGTTTCGGCGACAAAAAAATATCCCCCGGCACGGCGAGGAACTGCCTCGCATGCAAGGGGACGATGTCTGGATTATTTCTTCTCGTAGGACGTCACAAGATACTTGGATTTCGAAGCGTCCCAGGTCAGCGTGTATACGCCGCCGTCCGCCGTCGTAACGGTGTACGTGTCGTTCTCGCCCTCGATTTGGACTTCTTCCGCGCTCTTCGTGGCCAAAATCGAAGCGGCGAAGAACGGTTCCACGTTCACGAGCGTGCTCTCGCCGCTCTTCTTGTCCGTGATATAGTGCGTCACGATCTTGTCCGCCAGCGCGGGATCAAAATAATTGGCCAGGAGCGACTTTGCTTTCTCGGCCGTTCCGGTGATCGGATCGAGAATCGGCGTACCGTCTTGGAGCGTCGCTTTCCCGAACAGCGTGTGTACCTTATCCTCGGCGATCTTGGCGGACGTGTATACTTTCAGCTTCGCCTTCTCGGCATCCGGCGCCTGGCCTGCCGTCTCGTTCTGCGACTTTGCCCCGTTGCTGCTCGGCGTCTCGTTCGAGTTGGAGCCGCACGCTGCGAGCGTCAAGGCGAAGAGCGCGACGATAATGGCGGTTAATGCTTTCTTCATGTGTTAAGATCCTCTCTTGCATCTATTCTTAGAATATCGCTTGTCTTCACGCGGGAACCCTTCGTGATATTCCTAATGCCCTTCTTCCACGGGAACAATATCCACGTTGATTAGCATCTCCCGATGCTCCGGCTCGCGTTTGCGAAGCGTCGTCCGCTCCTCCCAATTGCCCAGCAGCTCCGCCATCTCAAGCTTCAGCTGCTTCGCTTCCTCGGCGCTTAGCAGCAGACGCGTCTCTACGCCCGGCCTCGGATGCGATTGGTTATGGAAGACGGTCGCCACCGACTTGTAGTACTTCTCGACGATGCCGCCGAGCTCGCGAGTCTCTACGATCTCGACCAGCTTGCCTTCGAGCAGCCGCTTCAAGTGGTAATGCACGTTGCCGGGCGTCTCCTCCAGCAGTACCGAGATCTGTTTCACCGTGCGAGGCGTGTCTTTGAGCGCGTGCAGCAGCTTGACCCGCAGCGCGCTTGCCAGCAGCTTCTGCTGCTCGAGGTTGATCGATAACGGATGGCTCATGGAGGCTAACTCCTTTAGAATCAATTATCATTCTAATTTTCCAGAACGTACTGTAATTATAGATCGAATAAGAAAAAGGTGTCAACCCGTCCGCTCATCCGGGAAGGTACCAACAAAAGTTGGTACTGCCCGGCAGCTCTCGCCACGGCTAAACTAAAGGTAACGAGATTACGAACGACGCCAAGAAATGCTGTCCTATCCGCCTGCACCCGATCGTTGCTGTTCGTCCTCCATACCCGCAGGGCCGCCGCATGCGCCGCCCGCGCCATTCCTCTCGAATCCGGTCCTCCTCCGCCCCCGGGCATCTCCCCGTTCACCGGATCGCGCTTCTTCGCAAGCCCCTCTCCGCATAGACCGCCCGGCATCCCCGTCTCTCCCTCGCATGAGTCTCCACGGTTATTACATACCCCCACGCCCCCCCTCCTCCGAAGCCCGGAAGAACGCCCGTTCTTCCGGGCTTCGTCCATGCAAGCGGAGACTTCGGCCGCGCAATCGACGGACGGCAAACAGCCCTTGCCGTATATCGGCAGGGGCTGCTTCATGAGCATTGCTTTATTTCGTCATAACCGCGTTATCCGTTACGACTCCGTCCCCGGTGCGGCGCTCTCGCGCGTAAACCAGGCTTCAATTCGCTTACTGACGACGAACGAAATGAGGACGAACAGCACCACATACAGCAGCCTGGCCGGCTCCTGCATGAACCGCTCCACGTCGTAGCCGATCATCGACACCGACATGACCATGACCGCCTTGCCGAACAAGATCGCGATCAGGAAGGAACGCAGCGGCATGCGCGCGAGCGCGGCCGCAATGTTAATGACGACGAACGGCCCGACAGGGAATAAGCTGAGCAGGAACACGTACCCGAACGCGTTGCGCTGGATCCAGACCATGCTCCGCTGCACGCGCGGCTTCGCCGCCCACTTGCGCGCGTAGCGATGCTCGCCGATCCGCCGAAAGATGAAGAATGTCGTCATGCAGCCGGCGATCATGCCAAGCCAAGAGTACAGAAAGCCAAGCCATAAGCCGTACACCGCCGCGTTGACGCCCACGATGATCAGCGTCGGCAGAGGCGGGACGAACGATTTCATGAAGGTGAGCAGCATGCCCGGCAGCGGGCCAAGCGACCGGTACCGGTCGAGGAAATGCCGCACGTCCTCCTCGGTCAAAGACGTCAGCGTATCGATTAGGGAAGACATAGGCGCACTCCGTTGTTCGCGGCGTACCTTCACGCCTGTTTTGTTGCTTAACATTATACACATTGCCTTATCGGCGCGATAGCCGAAAGTTGAATCGGTGCCTGCTCGTTCCTTACGCTAGCCGCTCCAGCACCGCCGCGACGCCGTCCTCGTCGTTGGTCCCCGTCACATGCCGCGCCAGCGCCTTCAGTTCCGGCACCGCATTGCCCATGGCCACGCCGTATCCGGCCGTCTGCAGCATATCCATATCGTTCATATCGTCGCCGAAGGCGATCATGTCCGAGGCAGGCACGCCGTAAAGCGCGCATAGCCGAAGCAGTCCTGCCGATTTGGAGACCGACTTGTTCATAATCTGCAGCAGCCGGCCGCCGTCGGTCAGCACGACATTCGCGCGCTCCGCGAAAGCGGCGCGGATGGATTCCGCCTCCTGGAACGAGGTCAGCAGCACTTTCGTCGCCGCCTCCAGCCGCAGTTCCGCCAGCGGACGGATCGCCGGCTTGAATTTGGAATGGTAGAACTCCGGATCGTCGAGCGCCCGGTTCGCGTACCAGACGTCGTTCACCTCCATGCTAATATGACAATTCCCCATGTGCAGGCCGCAGTAATCCAATAGCTCCGCCGTAACGTCAGCCTCGATGGGCAGATGCTCTTCGATGCCCGATCGCGCGTCGCGGATCAAGGCGCCGTTATAGAAGACGAACGAGCAGATGTCCAGCAGCTCCCCAGGCAGCAGCTCCAGGACCGATCTTGGCGGTCTCGCCGTCGCGATGACGATCCGTCTGCCTGCCCGATAGGCGGCCAGCACCGCCGCCGCGTTCCGCGCCGACACCCGTTTATCCGATCCAAGCAGCGTGCCGTCCAAGTCGAGCGCAATGACCGAACCGTTCCTATCCATTGTTCTCCTCCTCCTATTCCACCGCCAGGACGCGGCGTTAATCCGGCTTGCTAGTCTTCAGTTCTGCGCGAAGCTCCGCTTCCGGTACTTGCCGGTAACACGTCAAGTAATATTGCGCGGTAACGGTATCGTTCCAGAGCCGAAGGTCGAGCTGCTCGCCTTGCGGTCTGCAGACCCGCACCGTTATATCGTAGTAACGCGCTCCGTGTACCGCGTCGACCGGAAGCGACGGCTGCCGGTGCTGTTTGGTCGTGACCCGTTCGTTGATCGCCACGATCCGCTCGCAGCCGTATTGCGGATATGTCTCGCGGTAGATACGTCCGATAGCGGTTCGGACCACCGGGTCTAACTGCTGCAGCAACGCGCTCTCAAGCGACTGCTCACGGGGAGTCGCCCCCGCGCATGGGCTATGCACGAGCACGGCCGCCGTGAGCAGAGCCAAGCAGGCTGCGGACATTTTGCTGGACATTTGGCATCCCACCCTAGGTTGTTTTCCCTAGTATAGCCATTATGGTTCGGTCGTTCCCGGAACACTTCGGCACGGATGCGCATTCAGCTCTCCTCCCGCTTCCAATCCGCCAGCCTTACCCTTGTTCCGATGCCAAGTAAGTCCTCCGAAGAGGAATAGGAGAACGTGCGAGATCAGAAATAGGATCTGCATGCGCTCGCGTGCCCGCCATCTTCGATACCGAACTTCGTCTCGATAGTTTTCCATATTTTATCATGATGACTAGCCGCTGGGGAGCACTATTGCCCTTGATTCATGCGGAAGACGCGGCTATACTCACTCACAGCTGATAGTAGTTGGCTAAAATTGCAAACGGCATTAAAAATAGCTTCATTAAGGCTGAAAAGAGATAGGGGGGCAAGTTCTATAATGACGACACATGCGTTCCCATTCCCCGCGCTTAGCACGAAGCGGCTGCGGCTGTCCCTGCTGACGCTTGCGGACGCCGAGGCGGTCATGCGGCATTTCGGCGATGAGCGCGTCACCGCATTCATGGATATTCCGCCCTGTCGGTCGATCACCGAAGCGGAAGAGATCATCCGGTTCCATCTAGAGGACACGGGATGCCGCTGGGGATTGTTCAATCGGTTAGACGGCGAGCTGGTCGGAACGTGCGGCTACCATTGTTGGGAGGAGCGCGCGCCGTCGCATGCGGAGATCGGCTTCGATCTGTCGCCTGCCTATTGGGAGCAAGGGCTTATGCTCGAAGCGCTGCGCCCCGTCTTGGCCGTCGGCTTCGAGGGGATGGGGCTCGCGTACATCGAAGCGACCGCGGAGCCGGCGAACGAGCGGTCCGCCCGCTTACTCGCGAAGCTGGGGTTCGAGGAAGCGGAGGCGCTGCGAGACGGCTTAAGATATTTTCGGTTGGATCGGGCGCGATGGGAGATGCTTTAATAGGACAGAGGGCGAAGGTGGATCTGGGCAGCATGCGAGGGCGTAGGCGGACCGATGCGACACGCGCACGGCAAGACATGCGACGCTGTAAACAAAACATGCCAAAAAGGCATCGGCGCGCTTTTCGCACGCCCGATGCCTCTTCGTCGCTATACCGTCCTAGCCGGACAGCCGCTGCCCCTCGTCCTGCGCCAAGTCGGCCGTCTCCGCTGACTCGGACGCTTCCATCTCTACTTCCAGAAAGAGATCGTTCAGCGAACTAAGCGAGCCGTCTTTCTCAACTTGAAAAACGTCCATTCGGCCGTCGTCTTCGATCGTCATCTCGATGCAGCAGTTCCAGCAGTAGTACTGTCGCGTACCGATCCGGCCAATATCGATGGAGTTGCAATTAATACATTTCATGGCGATGCTCCTAACGGGATTCAATAGTTACGATAGCGGGAATCTAGTTCTAGTATTCCCCGAATGCTATCGTTTAAACGCCCGAGGCTATCATCGCCCGTCCAGTTGAAGAGAGGCTGCGCGCCGTCATGGCGCGCAGCCTCTCTTCGCATTCGCGAAACTTACGAGCGGAGTCCGTGCACTTCGAACTCGTAGATCCGCGCAGCCGTATCGCCGCCTTGCGTCGGCTTGACGACGACCAGCTTCACGTAACGCGCCTTCGTGAGCGCGATCGCGTCGAACGTCTCGGCCGCGGAATTGCCCTTCGCCGTAACGACGTCCGTCCAGCTCGCGCCGTCCGCGCTCACCTGGATCGTATAGTCGCTCGTGTTGAAGCCCGACCATTCGCCTCCAGCCTCTGCATGCTTGATCGTAAAACCGCTGATCGCGTACATGCCGCCCAAATCCAGCTGCAGCCAATGCGGCGCATTGCCGAGCGCGCACCACTTGCTGTTATTCGTCACCTTGCCGTCGACCGCGTTCGGCGCGCCCTCCGCCGCGCCGCAGGCATGGTCGGCCGTCGCCGGCGTATTCAGCGCCAGGTTCGCCGTAGATGCCGCCGATGCGCTGACCGTAATGAGCGCCTGCTTCGTTACCGTATCGTCGCCGGAGCTGTTCGAGGCTGTCAGCGTAACGGCGTAGACGCCCTCCTGCGCGAAGGAGACGCTCGGGTTCTTCTCGGTCGACGCCGCCGGCGAGCCGCCTTCGAACGTCCACGTCCAGCCTTCCGTCACTTCCGTCGACAAGTCGGTGAACGTGACGCTCTCGCCCGGCGCGACGAGCGTCTTGCTCGCCTTGAACTGGGCGATGGGCTTTGGATACGCCGGCCATTCCAGCTTCACCTGCGCGGCCGGTCCCGGCTGGAACTGACCGTTCACCGGCACCACCTTCAGTATGGTGGCCGCCTCCTTATTCATCCGCCGCATCTCCGGCACATAGAACACGTTGTTGCCTGTCGCGCCCACTAGCGTCTGGCTGCCATCCGGCAGCACGCGGTAAATCTCGTACTGCTGCGCCTTCTGTCGCGGCTCGTTCCAGACGAGCCGCGCGTCGCCGTAGATGCCGTCGCGGAAGTCCGCGCTCGCCACGTTCAATCCTTGCACGGCGGGCAGCGGCTTTTCGCGATCGTTAACATTCGCAATCGATAATTCCCCGACACGGAGCTCGAAATTCCGGATCGTCCGCTTCGCGTCCACATCGAGCGACAACGACGTGATTCGTTTGCCTTTATACGGCGTCAGGTTGACGGTCGCGGTCTTCCAATCCTCCGCCTGGCGGCCTTTCAGATCGACATAGACCATCTTGCCCGGCGCGTCCGCGAACGTGAGGCCAACTTTAAGAATCGGCTCGCCGCTCGCCTTGTACGTCAGCGACAGCTTCGTACTTGCTTCGACCCGCAGATCGGTGCGGTACAGCTTCACGTTCGTCGCGTTGGCAGGGCTTAGCTCGCCCGCGATCTTGAGCGAGCTGCCGCCATAATAGGCGTCCGCCCAATCTAGCGATGGCGTCAGCGCGGTGCCTTGGCTCTCCGCGATCCAGCGCCACGTCGGCAGCACGTCCTGCAGACTGCGGTTGTTCCAGCCTTTGTCGCGCACTTGTTCGCCGCTGACGAAGAACTTCTGACCGCTGCCGGTATTGAAATGCGTCGTGAACGGCAGATCGTTCACCGGCGAGGATTCGACCACGTCATTGGCGATTCCTTTCCACGTCTGATCGGTCGCCGTATTGGCCGGATTCCCGTTGGCGCCGACCCAGAACCGATTCTCCCGCGCGAAGAAATCCGCCATGCTCTCCGCGCTGTTGAACGCCCAGTCCGGCCGGTAGATGCCAAGCGAGGTCACAGCCGGCTTGCCTTCCGGGAACAGCAACCCCCAGTTCACCTTCGTGTCGTAGCCCTTCGCCTCCACGTCGATGCCGGCATAGAGCTCGAACGGACTGCGAGAGAGGCTCTTCGCCTTCTCGGCCGATGTGTTCAGCTCCCGCCACCAGAAGTTGAGAAACATGCTGTCCGCCACCTTCTGGCCGCCATCTTGGAGAAACATCGCGTTCTTGTCGTTCAGCGCGTTCTGCCATACGATTTTGCCGTCCGCGGTCATCGAGTCGTACCACATGATGTGCATGCCTGCCGGCTTCTTCTGTTGGATGTATCGCAGGAAGGCTTGCATCTGCTTCGCGTCCTCCGGCGTGCCGCCTTCGGTCTCCTGGTTAATGAACCAGCCGTCGAAGCCGTAATAGCGCGCCACTTCGAGCAGCTTGTCCGCTGCCGGGAAATGACCGCCGGCATCCTGCCGGATCATCTGCTTCACCCAGTCGTACTTGCCCCCGTACACGGACGGCGGGAAGAAAATCGTGCCGAGAATCGGCACGCCGTTCTTGTGCGCCGCGTCGATCGTGTCCGCGCTTGGCGGCACGATGATGCCTTCGCCGGCCGAGCCGCCCCAGTAGACGAGCTTATCGACGTACTGCCAGTAGCCGAACGTGTTCGCGCCGAACTTGTCCGCCCCCTGGGACGGTACCCCGCTCGTCCCTTGGTTGAGCGCGGAGAGCGCCACGACCTTCGGCTCCGCCGTGGCATGCGGATTCACGCCCGGCCCGCTCACGCGGTCCTGGAGCGGCACGACGCTCCGGTTGAACGCGGCGTCCGGGTCTTTGGCCGCCTCCCATTGCAGCAGCTGGTCCGGATACCAATACGACGAGTAAGGCTGTTTGGCCATGGCGGTCGCCGACAGCGCCGCGCATGCCGCAAGCGCCACGATCAGGCTTGCCCCGAGCTTTCTCATGCGGATAATCCTCCTTGATACGAAGAAATGATTGCGCTTACATCGTATCAATGGCGCTCCCCCTCCGAAAGTGGAATAATGACAGGTCCGGATGGAAATATGACAGGTGGGGCGCAATTGGCTGGTCATGGCCGTCTGCCCCGGAGGACGCATTGCAACTTTTTTATCGTGAGGTTTTCATAACGCAGGTAGTCGCTGGAAATAGTATGGGAAGACATTTGGCCCATAGGAGTCGATAATCGATGCCGCATCAGAAGTTCCAATCAGCCGCCATCAAGCCCCGCTATTCCAAAGGGCAGATATCCGTCTTGGGCATTAACTCGGTTTATCCCCGCACGCCATGGGTCACGGCTTGGTGGTCGGTGGTTTTCCCCGGCTTCGGACACATGTTTCTCGGCAAGTACCTGCATGGCTTCGTGCTGGTCATCTGGGAGCTGGTAGTCAATAACCAAGCCAATCTCAACCGGGGGATCACGTTATCCTTCCTCGGCCGGTTCGAAGAGGCGACCGCACAGTTGAATCAGGACTGGGTGCTGCTTTATGTGGCCGTGTATGTCTTTAGTGTCTGGGACAGCTACCGCAGCGCGGTCGAGATCAACAAAAGCCATGCGCTAGCCGAAGTGGAGGATGCGCCGGTCACGCCTTCGGACATCAGTTTCTTCGAGATCAGCATCCTGGATAAAAAGAATCCCTGGGTCGGCACGGTCTGGTCCATGCTCTCTCCCGGCTTGGGGCAATTGTATAGCGGCAGTACGGTCGTCGGCACCTTCGTGCTCGCTTGGTGGATCTTCGTATGCCATAAAGCGGTGGCCATACGAACGTGGCTCTACTCGTTCCTCGGGGATTTCGAGGGCGCCTCCGCCGTCGTCGACTGGCAATGGTTCCTGTTCTTGCCTTCCATGTACGTGTTCGCGGTCTATCAGGCGTATACGTCGGTCAATGAGAACAACATTTTATTCGATATCGAGCAAATCCGGTATTTGAGAGCGAGGGCCGAGAGCTTGGGACATCTGCGCAGTATCACTGAAAACACGACCGTGCACATTATCGCCACCTTCGAGCATTCGCCCTTCGTGGAGATCGTCATCCACGACATCGAAAAATTAGGCGTACCGCCGCAAGATATCGTGGCACTGCCGCTCTCCAACCTGGATTCGCGGCCGCATGTCGTCGACTCGATTCACCGGGTGGACGGGCGAAGCATGCTGGACGGGGCTATGGTGGGCGCCGCGATCTTCATGGTGCTGGGTACGATCTATGGGTTCGTCTGGCACTGGGGCCCCGTCATATGGGCGCTGATTGGTTTGGTAGGGGGCTTCTTCTTGGGATTGGCCGTCGAATTCGCGCTTAATAAGAAGAAAATCAATTTCTCGTCGGCCCGCAAAAGCGAGGTTATTCTCGAGGTTACGTGCAGCGCCTCGCTGCAGGCTCAGCTGATTAATGTGCTAAAGAAACGGCAGGCTGCGGGTCTGGCGGTTATGCCGCGGCGAGAGGGCGTATCTTGATCAGACGGGCCCTACAGCCTGCTATAAAATCGAGCCACATGCTCAAAAGCCCCCTTCTCCCTGCTTCGCTCGTGCGCGATTGCGTCAACAGCACCTCCTGAGGAAGTCATGGCTATATTCGTGAGCTTATTCGAGCTTCGGCACCGTCTTGTCTAAGCTCCGTTTGCCACAGACCGACCTGTCCCTTTACAATGAAGAAAATGACACAGGCTACAGTCTTGTCCACAGGAGGATCTAAGATGCCGCAATTAATTTTCAGAGGAATTCCAGCCGAAGGCATACGTGCCATTAGCATTCCTCTCGTCGAAGAGATGGCCCAAATATGCCAATGCGGAACGGATAATTTCACCTTAGAATGCTTGCACGTCACTGCTATATTCGACGGGAAATACACCGATTCGTACCCTGTCATCGACGTATGGTGGTTTGAACGGGGAGACGAAGTTCGCGATAAGATGGCCGAGGCGATCGATCGGCATGTCCGTTCGCTTGGTATCCCCGATCTGGAGATTTCCTTCCGAGTTGGTCGCGAGGATAATTTTTATATGAATGGACGGCGGTATGGATCCTAGTGAGGGAATCCCTTGACAATACCGTCATTTCGCCATATGTTTTAAATAACTAAATACTTAGTCGCTTAGTCGATAGCAAAATGGAGACGATACACCAATGGACGCCCCCGACACGACGCAGCTGGAGACGCTCGTTCATGGCCAGTTGAGGGAATGCAGCCCCATCTTCCTCGCTTTGGCCGACCCGATCCGGCAAGATATTATTATGCTTCTGACGAAGCACGACTCGCTCAACGTGGCCCAGATCGTAGAGCGTTCGCCGATGTCCCGATCCGCGATTTCGCATCATCTGAAGATTCTCAAGCAAGCCAACCTCGTTCAAGCCGCCAAAGTAGCCACCGAGATTTATTACAGCTTGGATATCGAGGAAGCGGTGCAGCATTTGAAGCATTTCGTCGCCACAACCGAACGCATCATCGAGATGAAGACCGCCGGGGCCGAGTAAGGCCCTTTCTTCAAACGCTAAATAACCAAGTAATTAAATATTTAGTTATTTGGTCTTTAGATAAAACAGACTTAGGAGGTTCATCGCATGACAACGGTTCTGATTACAGGCGCATCCAGCGGCATCGGCAAGGCGTTCGCGGAATTGTTCGCCGCGAAGAAGTATCGCCTCATTCTCGCCTCCCGCAACGAAGAGAAGCTGAACGGCATTGCCCGGCAACTGCGGGATACCTATGGCGTCGAGACGATCCTTGTCCCCGTCGACCTGGCCCAACGCGTCGGCCCCGTGCTGCTGTACGAGCGGGTAAGCGAACAGGGCATCGCAGTCGACATTCTCGTCAACAACGCGGGCATCGGCTCCTTCGGGCTGCTCCACGAGCAAGACGCGCATGCCGAGCTCGAGATGCTGCAGACCAACGTCCTTGCCCTCTCCCACCTCATGATGCTGTTCCTGCCCGATATGGTAAAGCGCGGCAGCGGACGGATCTTGAACGTCGGCTCGACCACATCCTTCTACCCCTGCCCGCTCAGCGCCAACTATTCCGCCTCCAAAGCGTTCGTGCTCTCGCTCACGGAAGCCGTCGCGGGCGAGCTGCAAGGAACGGGCGTCACCGTCACCGCGTTATGCCCCGGCGCCACGGGGACCGACTTCTTCCGAAGCGCTAGGATGGAGGGCCAGAAGGTGTCCGATCCGCGAGCGCTCATGAGCCCGCAGACCGTTGCCGAGATTGGGTACCGCGCCCTGATGAGCGGCAAAACCTTCGTCGTACCCGGCTTCCAAAATTGGCTGCTCACCCAGGCGCCCCGCTTGTTCCCGCGAAGCCTCGTCACCCGCATTACGCGCAGCGTGCTGGAGCAGAAACGATAAAGGGCGACTGCGGCTCCATATTGCGTATTTGCAGAGAGCTCCCTCCGAATGATCGGAAGGAGCCCTCCTCGCTTGCTTAACGATCGACGCCATAGCGCGCGTTCATATGGTCGATATGAGCCGCGCCCCAATCATTCATCGCCTGTAGCACCGTGCCCAAGCTTTTGCCGTAGTCCGAGATCGAATATTCGACCTTCGGCGGAACTTCGCTGTACACCTCGCGGCGGACGATATCGTTATACTCCAGCTCTCTTAGCTGCTGGGCCAGCATCTTTTTGCTAATCTCCGGTATCGCTTTCTGCAGCTCGCTGAACCGCATCGTGCCATTGGCGATCAGTTGGAGCAGAATGACGGGCTTCCATTTGCCGACAAGAATTTCGAGCGCCGATTCAAATTTACAGTACTGTTTCATGGAACGCCTCCGCTTGCGCTTGCTTCGCTCGGTCACTTTTTCGTAACTAGGTTAAGATAAAGTGCCTACTTCCTCGGGTTCATGCCTAACGTCTATTATAGCGGTATGCAATGGCGAATATGTAGTAGGAGGTTGGCACTGTCATGAATATCGCATTATGGGTGATTCAAGGATTGGCGGCCGCAGGGTTCATCTACTCGGGCTGGTTGAAGGCGGTTCAGTATGATAAAGCGAAAGCATCCTGGGGATGGGTAAGCGACGTCCCCCAAGCGTTCGTCGTCTGGATCGGGATCGCGGAATTGTTGGGGGCGATCGGACTCATTCTGCCGCAAGCGACGCATATCGCGCCCGTATGGACGCCTATTGCCGCCACCGGACTGGCCGCGATCGTGCTGCTTGGCGCCCTGTACCATGTGAGACGCAAGGAGTACCGGGAAATTGGAGTGAATGTTGTGTTTTTGGTATTGGCGGCGGTTGTGGCGGTCGGTCGGTTTTGAGGAGGGCTGGCAGAATGTCGAGCTTGCGCGGTAATAGCGAATAATCAAAAGAGACCTCCTCGACGCTTCTTCGGGGAGGTTCTTGTGGTTGAATCATCGGGCGCGGGTACTGGCATTAGCCGAAAATCCGTCTATTAATACACGCAAGCCAAAATGAAACTCGTGGTCCCAATTGGTCTTCGTGGTATAGGCAGCCAGGCGAATCATATTCGGAAATTGTTCTTCCGGCAGTTGGCGGAAAAATTGGTCCGCCTTCTCCTCCATATCCTCATATGACGCATATTGATTTTTGGCGGTTGCCTGCAGTCGGGCCTCTTCCGCCGCAAATCCGAGCACGTAATTTTTGAGCATGGAGGCCATCCATGGCACCTGGAGATCCGAGAAGCCGGCTGTAACGAATACTTGATAGAGCTTCTCCACCTGGGTGAGGCGTTCGTAGCCTGACGGGATCGCGAGATTAAACAGCTCTACCGCATCGCGATGGGAGAGCAAGACTTTGCGGAACTGTTCCGCCCATTGATAAATCTGTTCTTGCCAGGATAGGGACGTGGAAGGCCACGCCATTTCTCGGCATATGGCGTCAAGAAGCAGCTGCATCAATTCTTCTTTGTCTTTCACGTGATAATACAGCGATGCTGTCTTCACCTGCAACTGATCCGCTATTCTCCTCATGCTTAATTCCTTCAGCCCAATCTCATCCAGTACCTGCATAGCTGTATCCAGGATGCGTCGACGGTCGAGCGGGATGTAGCTCGTGCCTTCTTCCGTTATCGAGTTCGGGAATGGGACGATTCGTCGTCTTGCCAATTTTTCTCACCTCTTATCTTGACAATTATACCATGCCTCTGTATTCTAACACCATTAGATTATTCTAACGGTATTAGATTAATTACGGAGAGGAGCTCCACCCATGAAACTTAACCATATGAATTTAGGTGTGCACGATCTGTCGGAGGCCGTTACCTTTTTCGAGCAGGTTTTCGATTTTCAGCTTGTGGATCGAAAAGGCGATTTCATTGCCGCGATGAACGACGGTCATGGATTTAGCCTGGTTCTGAGCAAATTACAGGCCGATCCAGACAGCGCAGCCCCGTACCCTAAGGATTTTCATGTAGGCTTCTATGTCGATACGAAGTCCGAGGTCGACCAGTTCTATAAGAAGCTTGCGGCATTCGGCCTTGCATCGGAAAATGAACCTCGAATGATCAGGGCTGGGTATACGTTGTATTTCACGGCATTAAGGGGAATCTTGTTCGAGGTTACTTGCTATAATCTGTAGGCCGCTCACAAACACTTGCCACGGCAAGAAAGACCATCCTTCGCGGGATGGCCTTTCTGTATCCGTTCCATAATGGTGAAGGCGTAGGCGCTTGGCAGGCCACGCTTGTGGGATGGCCTTGTCGCTAAAGCTTATTGGCCTGCTGCGAAACGGTCGATCACCGCGATCTCCAGATGGTCGGTGACAAGTTGACTATAATGGGCCACTTGCACGATTCCATCCTCGTTGATTAATAAATCAGCGGGGATTCGATGAAAGTTAGCGTCCTTCTCGTGGGTCAGCTCGTAGCCGGCGGCTGCAGCCCCCGCGATAAACGCTTTTGTCCGAGGGTCGGCCAAGGTTGCCTCCATTTTCTCTTCGGATGTCTCGATCCCATACAAGTCGTACAGGACAGCTGTTGGATCGGCAACCAGCGGGAATGGCGCGTCTTGAGTTCCTACATAGGTATTCATGTTAGCTAAAGGTGATTCGAACACGGCGATGATGTCCATGCCTTGATCCTTCCACTGCAAGCTTCGACCAATAAACTGGTGGACGCGTAGATTGCAGAGCGCACAAGCAGCGTTGCGGAAAAAGGCGAGCAGCACTTTACGACCTCGATAGCTCTCCAACGCGACTCGGTTGCCATGGATGTCAAAGGTATTGAATGTTGGGGCGATTTGGCCCGGTTGAAGCAGGTGTACCATAGAATATGCCTCCTATGCTTCATGTAGATGAGTGTGCAACTCCATCTTAACAAGAGGTATATTCCGCTTCTGTGACCTAGTCACCTAACCGCGATTCCAATGCATCTCGTCGAATAATTCGAATCCAGCCACGCCCCGTCTCGATCCACCCCTGCTGCCGATAGCGCCGCAGCGCACGGCTTACGACTTCACGAGAGGAACCGATCTCTACAGCCAGCCCATGATGGGTCAAGTTCAGCAGCAACCCTTGTTCCGAAGGCATTCGCAGCAGAGCTCTCGTTAGCCGTGTATCCAACGCTTCCGCCCGATGCCCATCAACCTGCTCGCTGATGCGAAGCAACCCATCCAGCAGCCCTCCGAACACCGCGCTCCGAATTTCCGCGTACCTATGCAGCCAGCCAAGGAAGCTCTCTTTGGCCACAAAAAGCGCCTCGACTTCCGACTCCGCCGTTATGGTCCCGGGGTAGTCGCGGCTGCTGAGACCGCTAAGCACGAAAAGGGCACATACTTCGCCTGCGTGGAGAATACTCATGACGGATTCACCGCCATCTTCGGCAATCCGGCTGATGCGCGCGGTGCCGCTTAGTAGAAACATGCCGTAGGAAGCAGCTTCCTCCCGCTGAAAGATACGAGAATTAGCTGCGTACTTCCGGACTGCCGGTTGTGCCTTGACCCACTCCTCGGATGAAACGACGCTCAACCAGGGAAAAACGTCCAGCACTCGAGAATTATGAGATGGCGATAGCATATCGAATCGGATCACTCCCTTGACCTTGAATCTAAAGCAACTTAATCAGCGCTTCCAGCTCATCAAGCAATCCTTTGGCAAGTTCAAAATCCGTATTTTTCAGAGCCAATTCGATTTTCATTTCAACTGATTTTTTCTTTTGTTCCATTTCTAAATAGTCTTTATCAAAATGACTGGCATAAATCATCTGTTTAAATTTTTTCATCGTCATTTTTCTAATCGTCTTATCGTCGATAATTAAAACATAATCCATCACATTGACAACCGAATAGAAATCATGCGAAATCATAAGAATCGCACCTTTATAGTCTGCGATGGCTTTCTCCAGTGCGAGTTGCGTATAGGTATCTAAATGGCTTGTCGGCTCATCAAGAAGTAATACGTTTGCTTGACTGGCGGCAACCTTAGCCAATTGAAGCAGATTTTTCTCTCCACCAGATAGAGATCCTATTTTTTGACTAACGATTTCTCCTTCAAAGCCATAGTTTGACAAATATGATCTAACCTCATCATACGTTTTAAACCCTGCATCGATGAATTCTTCGAGTATGGTATTCGAATCCGTCAGCATTTCGCCTTGAATCTGAGATAAATAAGCCACTTTAGCGTCCGGATTTATTTCGATGGAAGCATGATTATTTTTGAAAATATCTCGGAGCAAGGTCGTTTTCCCGGTACCGTTCGCACCGATAATAGCGACTTTATCCGTCGATTTGATCTCAAAGTTAACATTGTCTAGCAGCAGCTCATCAAAGCCAACACGATAATTAGTAACGTTTACAACTGTGGCGTCTTCCATTTCATTATCCATACCAAAATGGATAATCGGTTGTTTAATTTCAACGAATGGCGCTTTAATTCGACGCGCTTCCAGTCTTTCTTGAAATCTAACTCTAGCTTTCAACGCTCTCCCTCTTGAAGCGTCTGAATTATAAGTTGCGATAACTCTAAGATTGTTGATGATCGTATCGTTTCTCTCCATCTCTTCTTGTTCAGCGACTGCGATTTCTTGCAGCTCGATTTTTGTCTGAAGCAAGGAGAAGTTATATTCCATATATCGCCCGTCAAACTCTTGGATCTCCATGTTTTCAAGATGGATAATTTTGTTGAAGCAATGATTCAATAGATACCGGTTATGCGTAACAACGAGCAGCATGCCTTTGTACGAATTAATCAATTTTTTAAGCGCATTAAGGTTTTCGAAGTCCAGAAATACATCCGGTTCGTCCATAATCATGAGGTCGGGGCGATTAAGCATTTCCTTCATCACTTGAATAAGCTTGAATTCCCCGCCGCTCAGGTCGGCTACCTTACTATCTCTTCGCTTCATCAGGTTGGCTACATTTAGCTGCTTATGAATGTTACTTTCAAAATCATCCCCACCCATTGCATCCAATGCGTCTAAAGCGAATTGATACTTTTCCAGTAACGGTTCTATATCTGTTGAGGTTTCCATCTCCGTGCAAATCAACTGAATTTCATTTTGAAGCTTTATAAAATGTTCGCCTATATATTCAAAAACGGTTGTTTCTCTCGAGTTGTCTAGTTCGGAGAACTGACTCACATATCCAATTGTGCAATCGGGGTCCATCTCTAATTTTCCATCATAAAGATATCGTTCCGGGTCCATCAGGATATCGATCAATGTACTTTTCCCACTGCCGCTTGTTCCGATAAAAGCGCAATGCTGCGCTTCTTCCAACGTAAATGAAATGTTGTTATAGAGTTCTTTTTGCGGAAATGAGAAGGATAAGTTTTCAACTTTTATCATCGTATGACCTTTCTTTTAACCATAATAGTGATTATCATGAGATGTTTTTGCAGACATAGGTTTTCCGTTTACCCTGGTTAGCGTAACACCGTTTACAACCAACTTCAATCCATTAGTACCCCTCTTATTCTGGAATCTCCCTGCGTTCCATATCTACCAAAGCTCATCCGGCCCGGCCCTTCCCATCCACTCCCTGACCACTTCGACCAGCAGCGGTTCTTTCGTGCTGAAATGGTACCTGATCAGCCCTCGAGCCACGCCTTCCTTGGCCGCAATGTCCGTTTTTAATTTATGTTGACGGCAACATATTTACCTGTTATCTTAGATACATGGAATATGTTGACGACCACATAAAAAAGGAGATGACCTAATTGAAGAACAGCGACAACAACGCAGCCATTGAGAATGAAATCAGTGCGGGCACCCAATTTCCCGTAAGCTTCTCGATCTTCAGCTTGGCTCGTTCTCATCATCGCATTGCGGGACAACTGCTTCGGGAAGCAGGTTTATACCCCGGGCAGGAACTCGTACTGATGCAGCTATGGCACCGGGACAGCCAATCTCAGAATAGTCTCTCAAGATCGCTGCGCCTTGATCACTCGACCATTGCCAAATCCGTTCGTCGTTTGGAAGATGCGGGCCTTGTCACCTGCAGCCGCTCTGAGGAAGATAAACGAGTCACCCTCGTATCGCTTACCCAAACAGGGCGTGAATTTGAATCCAGAGTCACTCAGGCCTGGAGCAAGTTGGAAGAGATAACAACCGAACATCTTCATGATGAAGAAAAAGCGCAGTTTGCAGCCTTGGCCAAAAAAATAGCCGCTACGCTAGAAAAGTAAATGGAAGTCATCCAAACAAAGCGTGATATTGGAGGAGAGATAGGTATGTCTAAAAGGTCGATACAAGCTGTTCTGATCAACGAATATGGTGGTCCTACCGTTTTGAAAGGCGCAACCGTCGAACGCCCTCAACCGCAAGCGGATGAAGTGCTCGTTCGCATCGCGTATGCTGCGGTCATCCCGCTTGACTTTAAAATCCGTAACGGTTGGCTTCAAAATGTTTTTCCTGTCACAATGCCCTACATTCCTGGTTTTTACGCTTCCGGAGTTGTCGAAGAGATTGGGCAAAGCGTAACAGCGTTCAAGCCCGGGGATCGTATATTCGGCAATATCAGAGGGGCTTACGCAGAATATGGCATTGCAACCATTCAGGAGTTGGTTAAAATACCGGACAATCTCACGTTTGAGGATGCAGCCACCATTAAAGCCGGAGCTGAAGCGGCTTGGAAGGCGTTGTTCACCGAAGGCGAGCTCGAATCCGGACAGACCGTTCTCGTTCATGCGGCAGCAGGCGGAGTTGGACAGTTCGCCGTTCAATTGGCGAAGTGGAAGGGAGCAACCGTAATCGCCACGGCTTCAACCTCTAACCTGGACTTCGTTAAGTCATTGGGTGCGGATCAAGTCATCGATTATACAACGACAGATTTCGAAGACATCGCCAAAGAAGTCGATCTGGTCGTCGATTCTGTTGGAGGCGAGACGGAGACCAGATCCTGGTCCGTTCTGAAGAAAGGCGGGATCCTCGTTTCTTTGACGCAGGATCCATCCCAAGAGCACGCTCAGCAGCATGGCGTAACCGCTAAATTCAATACCAAGTTCCCAACCCGCGAGGACTTGCAGCGCTTAACGGAATTAATGGCCGAAGGCACGATTAAGGCAGAGATTGATTCCATATTCCCGTTAAGTCAAGCGGATAAAGCGCTGGAGAAAAGCGAAGCAAGACATGGACGAGGAAGAATTTTGCTGAACGCAAACTTTATCTAAAGAAGGAACAACACGAGTGCATCGCGCACTTCGTGTTGTTTTCTTTTCTAGGCTGGTTACCCCATCCGACAGAAACCTGCGGTACGGTTCACGTAAGCTTTCTAAGGCAAAATAAAAAGGCATCCGGATAGATGCCTCAAAGTGAAAGATTCAATGATACGCCCTTATTTGGCGCGCCCGTCCAATCGTCGCGGCCAGCAGCAGGATCACCGTGCCGAGCAGGTAATACAAATAGACGCCGTGGCTGACCGATTGTGCCATGGAACCGATAAAGTCCAAATCCTCAAGTCTGTTAAGCGGACCTATATACCACATTAACAGAAACACCACCTGAAACAGCTTACCGCTTCCCGACCATACGCCCAACGCGAGTGCGAGCGCGGGAATAAACAACGCTCCCACGGCCATCGCAGCCACTTGTTCCCAATCCATGATCACGATGAAATGAATGAATGCGCCGATGCCGGTGAGAACCGATAAGATGACGCCTGCCAGCCACAGGGTCACGAATTGACGGCGAATCGGATTTACCGCGGTAAAGACCAGCAGATTCGTACGGAAATATGCTTCATTCGTACCCATAGCCGACCAGATCAGGACAGGCCACAACCACGTGAGCGGCAGCACCACCTTTAATACCACATCCGTCGGCAGCAACAAGCAAAGCACCGTCATCACAACGGCCATGGCATACCACCACAGATGCACGCCTTTCAGCATGAGGCGCAATTCATGTACGAGCGTTGTGCCAAAACGGGGTCGGCTGCTGACCTTCATATAAGGCGTTAGCTTGACCTCCGTACGTTCTTGACGTACCGGCTGATTTTGCATCTCCGCAGCCGCAAGGGGACCCCGCCTCTTCTTTTTGCTTGCTTTTACGCTGCGGGTCAAATCGAAGCGATGAAACAACAAGGAGGCCAACCAAACGATCAACAAGGCGACGGCAATCCACATGAGCCGGTATAGAAACATGGATGGATGCCAGTCTATACCACCCCAATCGTACATCGTCGGTTCGCCCTTCAACGGGCTGATCCCCGAGACATGGTCTGCGGCGTTGTGAGCCGTTCGGGATTTTGCTTCGTTCGTCATTTCGTTCGTGAAAGAGGATATACCTAGAATGTCCTGCCACGCGCCGCCGGCCGTCGTCGAGAATCGGATCATAACGCCCCACAGAATAAGATAGAGAATATTACCGAGCCCTCTGTTCAATAGAGGGACGGCTTCGAATAAGATCGCAAGTGCGGAAACCAATGCCATCGTCGGTATTGTCGAATAGAGGAAAGGCAGGAGTAACGCGGCCCAATCAACCGTGCTCTCTTCCCCCCGAATGAGCTGCATCGCAGGGGCCATCGCCATCAATACCGCTACTAAGGAAAGCAGTAGAATGAAGTTGCCCCACATTTTCCCGAGTAGGTACGTCCAGCGGCTAATCGGCGTTGTGGCAACGATTTGCCCCACACCGGTCTGAACGTCCCGCTCCACCGCGTTCTTAACCAGATAGAAGGCCGGAAGACTGAGCAGCATAGACGCCAATATGGCAAGCGCGCTGCCGATCCAAGCCGAGTTATAGACGCCCCGCACCCCATTCAAGGATAACGTTGCATAGCCGTCTCCGTTGGCGGGAATAAACTTGTACGCGATGAAAATCGACAGCACGACGGTGATCAAAAAGCTGTACCGCCGCGTCCGTTCCAAAAAATCGGCTTTCATCATGTGGGATACCCTGCGGAGCGAAGTCATATGCTAGCCTCCTGCCTGGAGGCCGATATGTGATACAAGTAAGCATCTTCCAGCGTCGGTGTCACCTTGGTGCATGCTGCAGAAGGCGGTGTGTCGGCAATGACCCGGACACGAACCCCTTCATTGGTCTGGATCGTGCTGCTGATAATGAGTTGATTCCGGTATGCTGCCCACGTATCGCTCGGCATCAGCCATTCCCATACCTTGTCGGTTGCGGATGCCAGTAGGCTGCTGGGCGACGCATGCGCCACAAGCTGCCCCTGCCGGATGACCGCGATATCGGTTGCGGTCGCCTCAATATCAGACACGATGTGCGTTGAGAGGATCACGATCCGATCACCGGACAGCTCGACTAACAGATTGCGAAACCGAATCCGCTCCTCAGGATCCAAGCCTACCGTGGGTTCATCCACGATCAGCAGATGTGGATCGTTAAGTAAGGCTTGCGCGATTCCCACACGCTGCCTCATGCCTCCTGAATAGGCACTCAGCGGCTTCTTGCGAACCTCGTGCAGGTTGACCAGATGAAGCAGCTCATCGATCCTCTTTCGGGCCGTTCTGGAATCCAGTCCCCGGATAGCGGCCAGATACTCCAGGAACTCCACGGCATTCAGATGCGGGTACACCCCGAAATCCTGGGGCAAATAGCCGAGCACCTGTCTCAGCGCATTCGGATTGTGCGCAATATCGATGCCATTCCAAGTCACCCTGCCGGTAGATGGCTGGGTAATGGTCGATAAAATCCGCATCAGGGTTGACTTACCGGCGCCATTGGGACCAAGCAGCCCCAGAATGCCCGTATGGATAGTAAGCGATAGGTCACGAAGCCCGTAAAAATTCCCCTTGTACTGCTTGCTTACACCCTCAATGATCAGCTCCATAATTCCCTCCCCATCGTCACAGCTCAATTGGGAAATAATTCAATTGTTTCTGTCACCTTCATCATAAACGAAGGATGAATGTATTACCATTGCTTCATCTAAATTTAAGGATGGCGATAGTACCTTTTGCTATCTTCAATCAAAAGTCCCACTCTAGGGATCTGTGACCTGAAAGGCAATTATCAGAAGCCATTTATTGAGATTTGCGTCATTTGTGATACGGTTCAGCTAAACGGGGGTATCGGCGAAAAAGACAAGGGAGCAGCGCCGCGGTGGCCTGCTCCTTGTTCGTTGAACTATCGTTCCCAGATGTATCTTCAATCGCAATTAACTTGCCTCATAATCCAAATTTGCACGGGGAGGGAGTTTAGAGAAAGCCTAGTTCAAATTTAATAATTAAAGTCAAAAAGCTGCAAATAGTTAGAACTATCGCAATTGCTATCTGTGGAGCCCTTGCCCATTCTAAGAAGCTTACTATTCCCGATTACTTAGTTACATATAAGCCATCTACTAAGGCCGACCGGCTTTTCTAAAAGTTCTTGCTTACTCTCGTATTTCTTCTTCATTTTTTGATAATCACAAGAGATGACACAGCGGCAGCGATAACGAGCAAAGCAGATATAGCACTGATGAATTTCGGTTCCTTATACGGAAGAAATATAAAACTGATTGCCAGCCATCCAACTGCGGCGGTGACAGTGAGTATAACGGCCGGCCATTGATTCAGCAATTGCGGAGCTTTTTGAGCAAGAATCAGACCGAATACTCCAAGAATAATCTGCCCGAGTGAGACGGCGGTATTCATCCCATAATAAAAGGTCGTCTCCGTGCTGGGAACGCGTATACCCCGCACATACTGGGAAATCACATCAATTATAAAATGCATGAAGCCCGTAACAATAATCCAGCCATAGGCTACAAACCACAAGATCATATTTTCAAACTCCCCTTAAGAAAACTTATAGGTTCATTGAAGCTATATACTGAAATCCACTTGCGTGTCTGCGAATCTGAAGTTTCGGCACTTGCCCCATGGTAAAGCCTCATACTTTTTTACTTAGTCTATTTTACTTTTTTGATTTCTTTTTCTCCACCTATTGACCACTAGTGCCGTTAAGAAAGAAATCACCGCAAAAATCATATTAAATCCTCTCCTCGTATATTAGTTAAAGTTGAAACCGCCCAGCAAGTTTAAGCATTTTACTCAAACCCGGTAGAATTTCAAATTTATCTCTCTTTATGCTGTCAATCGCCACAGCGACCACTTTTGGAACCTCCATTGTTGGCATACGATTATTCTTTTCATCATTTGGATTGGCACGATTAATAAGAGGTGCTGAAGTTTTGGGAGGTGCAAGTTCAAATACTTTGACGCTTGTATTTTTAAGCTGAAGACGAAGCGACTTTGTATATGCGTGAAGACCGGCTTTTGCCGCACTGTAGATAGGCGCCGTCGGAAACGTGATAAATGCAAGACCTGATGAAACATTAACAATGGCAGATTCAGGCTGTTTCTTTAAATGGGGTAAAAACTGCTGTACCATGCGAATTGGACCATTCAAATTAATGTCGACTTCATCGCAAATTTTGTCGTATTCCGTATCGTTAAAGTCAACTGCGCGCATTATTCCTGCGTTGTTTATTAATATATTTAACTTTGGAAAATCTGCCGTTACTTTTGCATGCAGCTCACATATTGCTTGTGAATCACTTACATCACATTGGTATATATGAATCGATGGCAATTCTTTT
Organism: Paenibacillus aurantiacus; assembly: GCF_042431225.1. Classification (NCBI taxonomy): domain Bacteria; kingdom Bacillati; phylum Bacillota; class Bacilli; order Caryophanales; family Paenibacillaceae; genus Paenibacillus; species Paenibacillus aurantiacus. The sequence goes on from NZ_JBHMDO010000056.1 coordinate 67,636, forward strand.
TTTGTCAATTCCAATTTAGAAATGTCTCGTCCTGTTATAATAACTGTGTTTCCTAGCGATATGAGCTGTTTTGCCATTTCAAGACCAATTCCTGATGAACCTCCGGTAATTAAAATAGTATCTGTTTTTAATTCCATACAATAATTCCTCCATTACTTTTTATTAATTTTATAATCTCGCTATTAAAGCGTGACTAGTCACTCTTTAATAAACAAAAAAAATTATACGACCACTCGCCAGAAGGCTTCGAATCCGGCCCTGCTATGTTTATCTGCGTTGGCTGGGTCCTGCATTATATAGTCGATTGTCGATTCCGCTATACCGTTTATCAAGGCAGCTCGCAGTCCTAGTGGCTCTTCGCTTAGGGGCCCGTTTTGGGTGACGCGCCTCATAAATTCTCTGAATCCGCTCATGGCTTGTCCTGCTGCCTGACGGCTCTCCGTTCTGATATCGTCCGATACGCTCAGCAGTGCCAGCGTTCGGCGCTTCTCCGGATGGGACGTTGCCCAGTTCATCCACTGGGACCACATATAGAGCGCCTGTTCCCGGAGGCCGCTTTCAGCCGGGATTCCATCTAGGACCGAAGCCATCTCCGTCTTGAGCTCGATATAAAGCTGGTTCAACAAATCTGCCTTAGTAGCGAAGTAGGTGAACAGTGACCCATTGGAGACACCAGCTTCCTTGGCGATTGCTGCCGTCGCTGCCCCCAATCCCTGAGAGGCAATCACACGGGTCGCTCCCGCAATGATCGCGCTTTGTTTATCATCACTTCTAGGCCTAGCCATGTTTCCCCTCCTTTTTCTTTACTACCACCATCTTATAGCAGAGTGATTAGTCAGTCAATACCCTATATTTACGATCATTTTGAAAAATGTGAAAGACATGTTTGTATACACGTACTGTTTAAATCCTCCAAGTACCAGAACAAAGGAAGTGCTGCCTACAAGCCGAAAGGCTCAATGACAATGTATGGGTCAGGGCAACAGCCGAAATCCATAGACGAAGACGCGGAAGTTCGAATCGATACGAACGAGCAAGTGGACTACATCAAGCGGCAGCCTGACGTGACCCTGAGTGAGGAACAGATCGAACCGAACCTTGACCTGGAGCTTAAGTTACTTGTCGAGAAGGGTATTGCTGTCAGAAGAATAGCAGCAGGGAAACTAGGGAAGAACCCTTATTCCTCACGGGTTTTTCCCTAGTTTCCACCAAAAAATTTGCGTCACTTGTGATACGGTTCACCGCGATTGATCTTAAACTATCCCTTCTGCGCAGTCTCCGTTCCAGCAACCATCACACCATTCCCAACACGCAACAAAGGCAGCCCACCTGAGCTGCCTTAACCTGCCCTTCTTATTCCGCACGCACTCTCCCCGCCAAAAAAACCGGCAGCTCATCCTCCGACAACACCCGAATCCCATTCCGGGCCAACAACGCCGTCGTCACGCCATCCCCCGGCACCCGCACCCCCGCGAACGTGCCGTCGTAGATCGTCCCGCTCCCGCAGGACGGGCTGTTTGCCTTCAGCACGACGACCTCAGCGCCCGCTTCGCGCGCCTGCCGCAGCGTCTCGTACGCGCCTTTCACATAGAGCGCCGTCACGTCCTCGCCGGACCGCGTGACCACTTTGGCCCGGCCGTCCAGCACGTCATGCCCGTCTCCGCCTTGAATCTCCGCCGGTTCGCGCGGTACGGCGAAGCCGCCGAGCAGCTCCGGACACACTGTGGCCGCCTGTCCGCTTCCGATCAGCTCCGCGATCGCGTCGTCCAGGCAGTCCGTACCGTTATAGCGAACCTTAAGCCCTGCCAAGCAGGCGCTAACCAGCAGCATTACGAGTCCTCCCTTTACACAACCTTAGTTATTCACGATCTATCCACATGTGGACTTGTGGATAATGTGGATGAAGCTGTGGATGAACGTGCCGCGCCACCTAATTTGAACACAATGACGCCACCAATAATGACCAGTACCCCGATCAGCTTCTTCGGCGTGAACGGCACTTGCTCCAATCCGAATAATCCGAGCGAATCCCAGACCAGCGCGCAGAGCAGCTGAGCCGTTAGCGCAATGGCGATCGCATACGTCGGCCCGAGCATCCGAATGCCTTTGACCAGACAGGTTACGACCCCAACGCCGATTATGCCGCTAAAATAAAACCACGTCTGCATCCCCTCGACTCGGAACATCGCCTTCCCTTCGAAGGCGACCCCAAATGTCAGCGACGCCAGAAACCCCATCCCGAGGACGAGCGTCGTCGTCGCCCACGATCCCGTCCGTTCGTTGACCTTGCTGTTGAAAATATTTTGCACGCTGACCAGCGCGCCCCCCATCATCGCGAGCAGTAGTCCGAGTATCATCGCCGTCTTTCCCTTCTATTCATAAATATTGCGGTCGGCAGCTTTCGCCTGCAGCCCCGCTTTGTCCAGTACCACGAGATGGCCGTCGACCCGCTCGATCAGCCCCGCCTCGCAGAACTGCTGGATGACCCGGTTCAAATGCCGGTAGCTCGTTCCCATCGAATTGGCCGCGTCCTTCAGCCGGCGCACCGGCAGCCGTCCCCGGAAGTCGGCATCCGTCTCGTCGAAGCAGACCGACAGCAGGTAGCTCGCCAGCCGCACCTCGACCGGGTACAGCAGATTAAGGTTCGTTAAGTTCGATTTAATCAGGAACTTGCGCGTCATCAGGCGAAGCAGAAAGTCCAGGAGCGGCGCGTGATCCTGCCCGTATTTGCGCAGCCATTTGTACGGAATCGCGATCATGTGGACGGCTCCGACCGCTTCCACCGTATTGTGGATATCCGTCTGGCTGACGTATTCCAGGTCCCCGATCACCTCGATCGGCGTCTTGAAGCAGAGCAGCAGCGTCCGGCCTTCCGCCGTATTCGTATACACCTTCAGCTTCCCCTTCACCAGCACGAACAGTTCCTCGGCCCGCTCGCCCTGCGCGCATATCAGCTCCCCTTGCTCGAACCGACGCAGCGACATATGGGGAACGAGCGCCTCGGGGAACACCCGCGCCAGCTCCGGATCGCGCAAATATTCGTGCAGCAGCCGCGAGTCCAACGGTTCCGACATTCCGCGCGCCTCCTTCATCTCCTCGATCTCTATACGCTCAAAATCACAACGCCCGCGATCATCATCCCGATCCCCGCGAAATGCGGCCATCGCATGCGCTGCTTCGCCACGCCGAACCAGCCGTTGCTGTCGATGGCGAAGGTTAATCCCAGCTGCGCGATAAGCAGCGACGCGCTCGAGATGGTGACGCCGACCATGCCAATGGCATGCACGTTGCTAAAAATAATAACCGCGGCGAATGCGCCGCCGAACAAGTAGCCCGGCTTCACCCGCCCGTAATCCCGAAGCTTGCCGTCGCGCACGATCAGCAGCACGAGCAGCGCCACGACGAAGCCGGTGAATTGCGTCAACGCCGCCGCCTGCCACGTGCCGATCGATTGGCTGATCTGCGCGTTCGCGACGCCCTGCAGCGTAATGAAAGCCCCGCCCAAGAATGCAAATATAGCGCCCATTTGTTATGTCACCTCATATTATATAAGTTGCTTCATTAATTAAAAGCGATTCGCCGGGCGCAGAGAAAGGACATATGTCCTAACCTTGCCGAAATCCGCGCGCGCGGGGCGTGCTCAGAATGACAAAAGCGGCAGCCACGAACGGCTGCCGCTTGGATTATTCATCTGTAACGTGACGTAAACGCTAGAAACCAGATTAGGAAAGGATTTGCTGAAGTTTAACATTCCCTTCGCTCTGCCACTCTCTCAGAGCTTGACGAACCTCTTTATCCCCAGTAAGCACTTCATTCAATTTATTGCGCCCAATTTCCAACACCTGGTATAGATCTGGCTTTTCATCGAACAAGCGTCCGAGTTTGATCTGGTAGGGAGCAGGCTCAAGCTTAAAGAAGGCATCCAGGTTGTAATTCAAATTGTTTTGAGGCTTGTTTGATTTCACATAGGTGAACAACTCGTTGCTATTGCTGCGCGATTTCGTGGTCGCCCATTCCTTGCTATTGAGAAACTTAATAAATTCCCATGCCTCTTTTTTATTCTGCGCATTCGCCGCAATACCGACGGCATTGTTAATGGTTATGTTCCCGCCTATGCCTGGCTGATCAGCATGGACCGGGAGGGTAACAACGTCCCATTCAATCTGTTTCATTCCCTGAATTCGCGGCGCGTTCCGATTCGCGTCTATTAACTGATTGACGTAATTATACGAAGCAATTGTCATTGCGGTTTGGCCTGATAAAAAGTAATCGTTAGAGTAAGGATTCATAGCGCCGCTGCTTGCTTCGGCATTATTGTTGTTCTCGGCGTCAGGCAGCGGTAGCTTTGTATTGCGAGCCAAATTGATAAAGCTCGTCCAGACCCGTTCCCAACTATCCGTATCAACCGTCATTTTGCGTTCCTTCTCATTAAAAATCATGGTTTGAAGCGGCGACGCATAACTCAACATATCGTAAAACGCATCCGAAGAGAAACTGTTGAATGTAAATCCATACGATAATTTCCCTTCTCCCGGCTGAAGACGCCCTGCCAACTGAATCATATCCTCCCATGTCATTCCATCGCGGGGGAACGGAACTCCCTTTTCATCAAAGATCGTTTTATTATAGAAGAGGGCGGTGGTTGAAAACGTTGGCGAGAGCGCATATGTACTGCCATTGCCTATCAGGGTCATGGCATTATTGACCGGCGCGGCAAATTGACCGGTATCAATCTGATCTTCCTTTATTAAGGAGTCTAGATTAGTCAACAGATTGTCATCAATTAGTCCCCACAAGCTTTGGTAGTCAACCATAACCAGGTCAGCCTTATTAGGCTCCCGTAACGTTGTCCTTAGTTGTTCTATAGGGCTCTGCCCTTGATCACCGTCGATTGTAACAGGGATAAATTCGATCGTGACGTTCGGATGCATGAACTCGAAAATCTCGGCGAACTGTTGTCTAAGCCAGTTGTTCTCAGACTCACCGTATGTAGTGGCGATCCGCAATACGCTGCTCGCTGTATCCGTTTCGGATGGCCTAGATGTACAACCTATTAAAGCTATAGTGAGCACCATGATCACTGCAACTGCGCTTACCGCGTTTTTACGTATACGCTGCATGGTATAGGCCTCCAGAGATGCGTTTATTCAAATTCCTTGTTTATCTTAAGAAGCGCTAGGATATTCTTCCTCGAATATCGCCGCAGGATCCATAAAACAATCACGCGGTTAATAGCGAAGAGAATGAGCAGTAGGAGTGCAACTACGGAGAGTGTGTATGCATACACATTTTTGCCTATGAAAATAGAACTCACGACCACGATGTAAAGCGTTATTCCCATAGCCGTAAACAAGAAGATTGCGTTAATATTCCGTGAATAAATTTGATTAATCGTTGTCATGCTGTATCCCAATTGCTTTAATATTCCCATATCCTTTTGCTGTACTTTGAGATACGAATTAAAGGACAATATTACATGCGAGGCCGTTATCATCAGGATCAGAAAGCCTAAGGCCAATGACAACGCGACCGTATTTTTCATTGATCCATCAAAATTGTCGAATGCTTTGAACGTATAGTTCGTATTATATCCTTTCGCATTGACCAGCTCTGCAATGCCTTCCACTTGAGATAAGGCATCGACATAGACATATATCTTCCTCAAGGATTGGATACCGAACGGATTATCGCTATCATATCGCTTGACGAATTGGTCCCATGGTATCCGGTATGTTTGTTCGATCATATCTTTATACGTATTGCCGCCTATATAAATAGTCTCTAATTGCTCATCGTTATATAGGGAAAAAGGGTTTTTATCGGCTACACCTAACTGATAGTTAATCGGATATTCGACGATTTCGCTGCTGCTCAGCCCATCTTCATGGACATCGACAATAGGGAGTTTCAATGTCAGCACCGGATCTAACTCCGTCTTTCCGCAAGCCCTTTTCGTTCCCAGGTCACAGCTTCCTAACAATGCGCCGCCTGCCTCATCGAGGCCGTAAATAAAATGGGTATCTCCATTGGCATCTTGTATGCCAAAGTTAAACTGATACTCCTTAAAGACCTGGTAGCTCGCTTCGGGAAACTTTGTTTCGATCTCTTCGCGAATGACCGTTTCATCCTCGTACTTCAAGGGCTGAGCATGCATCGCATTGCCTCGCGATGTCGTAATTTCAATGATATGCGTATTATCATTGGAAAGAAAATCTTTATCCACTTGCAAATATTGATTGATAAAATAAACGGCCGAGCTCGCAACCAACACAAGTGAGAAGATAAAGAGCAAAATTGAAATACGCAGATACGAGTTTGATTTCTTTAGAATTAAACGGGATATAACAGGCGTATTCTTAGCACTTTTCATGATACAATCTCCCGTTCTCCAGCCTTAGGTCCATTCCCCCCTCTAATAGCGGGTTACTTTCATGACTAACCACAATAATCAACTTGTCTTTGAACACCGTTTCGATCGTCTTGATAATTTGCTCTTTGTTTTTTTTGTCAAGCTTCGACGTCGGCTCGTCCATCAGAATAATATCCGGTTCTGAAATCAGAATGGATGCTAACTGCACGCGTTGTTTCTCTCCGCCCGACAGCATAGATACTTTTCTGTCGATCAGATCAAGAATATTGAAATCGTGCAGCGTTCGCGTAATCAGCGCTTCGAAATGCGAATCTGCTTGGTGATAAGGCGAGAATGAAGCGTACTTAATGAATAAATTCTCTCTAACCGTTAAATTTGAAAATAGCATTTCATCCTGGAATAAATAGCCGACGTTTAAAGCGCCCCCTCCTTCCACACGGCCGCTGTCCGGGTTATCGTAACCAGCTATCAAATTGAGCAGCGTGGTCTTCCCGGACCCGCTTTCCCCATGAATGATATACCGGCTTGGACTATGGAATTCGAAATCGAGCTGATTAAGAATATGCTTCTCGCCAAACTTTTTGGTCAACCCCACTAATTGTAACGTCTTCATCGGCCCCTCTTATCTGCCATTATGGAATATTGATATGCTCAATGCGTCCTTCACAATAAACGGTAACTACTCGCTGGTCGATTGAAAAATCAATAACGCCCGAAACACTTCCAATTTGTTTCTTAGACGCCGTATCTATAACGTCCAGCACAAGATCTGCTTGTTCGTTAGGATAGATCTGAATAAGAATATTAAGTTCATCTTCTATGTAATTTAACGTCTTCTTCTCGAATTGCATGCTGTCATTAAAAATCAACTCATTGTTGGAGGTCAGCAGTTCGCCATTTAAACTATATACATTTCCAGATTCGAGGTTTTCCGCTTCCGTATGTGGCGCTGCTTGCAAATTATCCAATAATAAGGATTGTAATTCGAAAGAATTAGAGCTTTCGTTATAAACCGTATAGTACAGTTTATCCTTTACGATTGCCCCATCTGACACCAGTCCTGATACATTCGGGATATCTTGCGTACGATCTTGAATTAATTCCGCAATTGCGCGTTTCGTTTCCTTCCCGCTGTCATCATAGTAGGAATGAATAAAGAAATGACGCTCATTATTTGTTGCCAATGGGAAAATCGCTTCGTTTTTTCTATCCTTTAGCCGCACGACTTCATCGACGACGTTCTTGTCCATTTTTAAAATGGAGAAGCCATTAGTGATACTATTGCCAACCGTAAAAAATGGACTAACCGTATTATATTCATAGTAGATGTAATTCGGGATATTCTGTTGTTCTTCGATAGACTTGGTCTTTGGATTATAGGTTAGTAGTTTCTGAGAATACCGATTGACCAAGTATACACACTGACCTTCATCGCTACATTTAGGCAGTTCAACATCGTTCACCGTCTCGCCGCTCGTCGGTCTATCATTTTGACGACTACAACCTACAATCGCGAGCTGAACAATAAGCAGCAGCAGTACGAATTTCTTCATTTGCCCCCCACATCAATCATGAAAGATAGTAAACGACAGGTAAAGAATCGGCCGCATGACGGCCGATTCTTTGCCTTTCACCTTATTATCGAATTAAACGCCTGCGCTAATTTCGTAATACTTAGGATCGCTCGAAAGTTTTACTTTAGCGGTATTTGTCGTGACGATCGTTCCGCTTCTATAGTCGCCGCTCGGTCCGATAACGATATTCGAACGCCAGTCAGACGACTTGGATCCATTGGAATTCTCCCAGTATTTCAGGACCGTTGTTGTATTTACCCAGGTAGAGCCTCCCCCTGCGCTTGCGCCGTCTGCAGAAACCCCCATAGAAATGTTCGCGGAGTTTCTCAAAGAAGCCGTACTTTGCCAGGAAGTTCTAATGGACGATACGGTTTTGGTACCGCTGTAAACAGCAGACACCTGCCAGTCCCATTGAAGCGTGTTGCCGGAAGACGTTGCAAGTGTAGCTCTCCATACGTTAGAGGTTAAAGTGCCTTGACTGGATGGAATCGTCAACTCTTTTGCCTGGGAACTAGCAAATGAAATTCCGGAAAAAAGAGAAATACTCAAAAGCGGCACAGACAAGAGTGTTGCGCAAGTCTTCTTGAAATTGATTGTCATTACTTAACCTCCATACGTAAAGTAATTTTTATTTGATAGCTGGCCAGCTTCTCAAACCACCACAATGTTCTTTCACTCCCATATTTTTCTTGCTTACTAGATACTATCATATTGATTACATTTTGAGAATACTCTCTTACAAATTTATTCCAAATTCCTACTCACCTGCATCGCTACCTCTCTTAAAATTGAAACTGTCCTCGTTCAACCTTAAGTTAAACGATTATGGGGAGGCTAACTTGAACAAATCTTAAAGCCTATGGTAAGGTGGAGTCGTTAAAATATGGAAACCACACAATATGGCGAGGTGAATTATGAATTTTTTTCGGAAGGATTATAGGCTTCTAATGATTATGATGATGGTAATGGCGCTTGCGCTAGCTGCATGCACTTCAACTAACATGACTCCGAATTCTGATGAAGACTTATTTAAGTTTAAGAACACCCCCTTGGGCAATAGCAGTGCCGTCGGGCAAATCATTCATCAGTTACCTGCAAGCGATAAATTTAACGAGATGAAGCTTGAAACAGACCAAGAACCGTATGGCTTGTCCTTAAGCTATGATAATGTCAATGAGCCGCTCTCCCTTGACGATTTGGAGCAAACGATTGTCTATAATGCCTCTTTTATTTTCGCCCTGATCCCAAATGTGGAGCGTGTCACGTTTACCTTGGAGGCAAAGACCTATGTGATCCACCGCGAGGCCCTGCAGAAATGGTACGATGGTCGCGTTCTCGAGGAATTTGAATCGGCAGATGCTTTAAAGGAATATATCGGGGCGTATATCTCCGATCAACAAAAAATGGATCAGCTATTAGAAGAGTCGTAAACCTGTAATAAATCCTCGTTACCAATGGCAGTGCATGTCGAGTAACCTTACCGACAAATGTAGCTGTTATCCTGGCATACCCCCATATACAACCTCACTCCCCTCCAATATGAAAAGGTTGCTCTGTAGTATCAGAGCAACCTAAGACGTAACCCGGTTCAAGAAAACCAATCTCGGAAGCTGACCGTGATCTGAACGATGCCAGTGCTCGTGCCAAGTCCGAAATTCAGCATGCCGACCAACTGGCAGCCCCTTGCGATGTTTCCTTCGTTCAACGTTCCTTGGTCGATCAACGCAGTCCCGCGAATATGATTATTGACCGCTACACAACCAACGCGCCGATCTCCGCTGCCACGCGCTTCGCGTTCGCCGCGGTCGCGTCAATTGAGCTTCTCCACCGCCTGCCCCCGGTACGCCGCCCGAATCTCCCCATCCAGTCCGGCCGCGAACATCGCGATTCGTCCCGGTGCCAGCTCAAAACGGTACGTCCCGCCATGCTCGGGATCGCGAACCGCCACGGTCGCCGCGTACGCATACTCCGATACGAAAATATACAGCGCCCCCTCCGCAAAACGCAGCTTCCGTCCGTACAGACCGGCGTTCTCGCCGCCTTCCAGCCACTCCAGCTCCCGCTTCACGCCGGCCTCTGACAGCGCATGCTCGTACAGCCGCGAGATCGCATCTGTCCGCTCGCTAAGCTCCACCGGCAAGCCGCACCAGATGACGCGTCCGCGTCCGACCGGCCACTGCATCACCTTCGGCATCGCGCCGCCGCTTACGTCCGCTGCTGCAGGCGCTTCCTTGCACAGCTCGGCGATCTTGCGCTGGCCGAACGGCGCCGGCACGACTGCGCCATCCAGCTCGAATGCGTCCTCGCGAAGCACGTTCGCCAGCCGAGTCTCGCCCGTGTGCGACGCCGCCCTCGGCTTCTGGCGCCAATACGCATCCAGTCCGATCGGTCCCGTATACAGCAGCGCCGCGCCCGTCGCGCCGACGATGTCCATCAGCGTATCGAACGCCTCGTCGCTGAAGTTGTGCGGACTCGGCACGACGATCAGCCGGGCGGGCGCCTTGCGCAGCTCCTCCAGCTGATATTCCCCTACGCCGCGAAAATGCACGTTCATCCCATAGCTCAGCACCCGGGTTAATCGGCTCGTCGCCTCTGCGGCGAGACGACGATTGCCCAGATCGTTGCTGTACGGGAACACGACCGCGACATCTGCCGCCTGCCGTCCGCGGAACAACTCCCCGATCTCCGCCATGAACCGGCCAAAGTCATAGCTGACGTCCGCCTCCGGCTTCTCCGTCCCGTCCGCGCGCAGCGCTCCGATGTTGGATTCGTTCACATTGTCCATGTAATAGTTCGTGTTCCAAATCCACTGCACGGCCCCCGCGCCGCCGGTCGCGAATGCGTACGCGTATTTGCGCTCGAGCAGATCGCGCAGCTCCTCCTCCGACCGCTTCGCCCGTCCGTCCGGCGTCTCCACGTACATGATGCCGGTCTCCTGGATCAGGTTCGGCTTGCCTTCCATCTTCGAGAACACGCCGTCCCATACCAATTGGTCATTCAGCCACCACGAGTGGTTCGTCGTGTAATCCGCGATCGGCGCGTAGAAATGCGTCGACGGCCGCTGCGCCCCCAGCGCTTCGTCCTGGCCGACCGTGATCAGCTGGCGCGGCTGCAGCGCGCGAAGCGTCGCGTTCATCTCCCGCGCCCACTCATTAAACATCTCCATCGCGAACAGCGAATAATCGAGCCAGCGCGTCCCTTTCTTGCCCGAGCGCATGTCCTGCACGTCGAAGTTGATATCCTCCGCCTCCGGCGGCATGACCGCCTCGAACGACGGCAGCTGCTCGGGCGTCATGTTCCACCGAGCCTGCAGCGCTTCAATGCTGCTGCCGTGCCGCTCGCGCAGCCAAGCGCGGAACGCACGCTGCTCGTGCGGATCGCGGGCCGTGCGCGGACCTTCGAAAATCCGCTTCGGATCGAACACCGACGGCTCGTTGATCAGATCCCAGTGGACATGCTTGCTCTCCCGGTGGCGGGAGGCGATGAAGGCGAGGAACCGCTTCTGCGCCGCGATGCTCCGCGGATCGAGATACGGATTGGTCCCCTCCCACGCTTCCGGCGCGAAGGAGAAGAACGTGAACGTGACTTCCAACCCGTGCCGCTTCGCCGTCAGCAAGAACGCATCGATTGCGCGCAGCGTCTCCTCCGACGCATGTCCGTCCTCGTACATATAGTTCCGGTAGGCCGTCCAAATACCGGTACGAATCAGGTTGATGCCGGCCTTCTTCATGGTCGCCATGTCGCGGTCCCAGACGGAGGCATTCGGCAGGAACAGGAATTTGCGCGCCAGGTCCGACGTCATGTACGTCATGCCGACGATCGGTACCGGCTTGCCTTCGCGTTCGAAATAATCCGAACCGCACGTAAGGAAGCTGCCTTCGGCAAGCAACGCGTCGTCCCGGCACCAGACGCCCTGCCGAAGCACGCGACGCTCGCCTTGCTCGCTCGTCATCGCAAGCTCGGCCTCGTAATAGCCGGGCGCGAGCGGCACCGGAACGCGGATGCGCTCGATGGCAAGCTCGCTTGTCGCCGTTACGCTCCACTCGCGCGTCCAGATAGACGGCTCGGCCTCGGCCTCGGCCACAACCGCCGATGCCGCGCCTGATTCGCTCCGGCCCCATGCGCGGCGGAAGCTCAATCTCGCTTGCCAACGGGTATCGCCCGATCCGGCGCCTGCGCTCCCCCCGCCTAACGCCTGCACCTGCAGCTTCAGCACCGGACGGTCGCCCTCGTCATAGCTGGCGTACATCGGCATAAGCCACATCTCCGTCACGCCGCGTGCGCAGAATGCCGCCCACTCCGCCAGCGCCTGCGCGCCGCCGCTGCGCCAGAAGCGCTCGCCCAGCGCTTGGTTCGCCATCAGCCAGCGGCTGCCCGCGAATTCGCCGCGCGCGTATTCCAGCAGCACGATCGGGGCCGCGATCTCCCGTCCTTCGGCGCTGATTCCTTTCAGCAGCGGATAGATCCGTCCGTCCATCGGACCGGACGTCCCCATCTCGTGCGGATGATCGCTCAGCTTCGTCAGATGGAGCACGAGGCCGTACGTCGGCGCTTTCTCCCATGCTCCCGCCATGGATGCCGCGGCCGGAATTTCGCCGGATGCTTCATATCGCGCAATATTCGCCTCGTTAACCTTTAACGCCTCGTGGATATGCAGCTGCTGATGGTACGCGGTCTGCTCCGGCTCGCACGTCCAACCGTCTACCTCGCGAACGACCGGCACGCGGAACGGAATGCCACCGAGGCTGACGAGTCCGCCGCCGCGCCGCAAGTAGTCCAATATCGCGGGCCACGCCGCCTTCGGGAAGTATGGCGCATGCACGTTGACGAAGCTGCCGCCTGCCGCGCCGCGCAGCGCCTCCGCCAGTCCGTCGGCATCTGCGATGACCGCTCCTTTCGCCAGCATCTGAAGATCCGCCACCCCCGGCCGTGCATTATCGATCGGAAAGTTAGCATCGTAAAATATGATGGTCTTGCTCATCGTCCGTCTCCTTTCAGGCTTCGGCATCGGTGCCGAGCCTCCTCCCATTGAAGCGCTCGTCGAATGCGACAAACGCGGCAGCCATTCCCGGCTGCCGCGCTTATTCACATCCTCATACTTATTTGCCGTTCGCTGCTTTCCAGTCGTCGAACTGCTTCTGCGCTTCGGCGATGACTTTGTCGAGGCCGGCAGCCTTCAGCTTCTCGATCGCCTTCGGCAGGTATTCGTCCGGATCGACCGAGCCGGTCATGATCGACGGGTAGAATTCCTTGACGATCGCGGAGATCGACGCGACTTCCGTCTTCACCGGATCCGGATTGAAGTTGAAGCCGAAGCTCGGCGCGACGATCGCGGAGTCGTTGAACTTCTTGAACGCGTCCCACTTGTCGGCCGGATCTTCTTTGTGCAGGTACGTCAGGAACAGGTTGCCGAGGGCGAAGCCCGGCATTTGGAAGCCATCCTTCATCGCCGGCAAGTCTTCAATGACGTTATCGGACAATTTCTTATAGTGCGTGCCTTCGATGCCGTAGTTGATCAGGTTGCGCAGGTACGGATCCGTGTTCAGCAAATTCAGGAACATCATGGCGCGCTCCGGATTTTTGGAGTTGGCCGAGATGGCGTGCATCGCGCCCGTCGCCGAGCCGGTGAAGATAACCGGGTCCTGCATCGGGTTCGAGACGATGTCGTAGCCCGCGCTGCGGGACCAGCCGAGGTCCGCGTACGGCTGCGTCTGCTCGCGGTCCGCGAACCATTTGCCCGTCTTGATGTTGTCGATGCCATCCAGCGTCGCTACGTCCTTGCGCAGGTAGCCCGCTTGGTAGTATTTGCGAATCGTCGCCAGGGAGCTCTTCAGCTCGGCGGATTCGAGAATGTTGACGTATCTGCCTTCCTTGTCGTTGAGATTGATACCCACCGGGAACTCGTCGCCGAGCAGGAAGTCGAACGGCACGTACGGCTTGAAGCCTTTCGGCACGGCCAGCGGCGTAATGTCGGCCGGCTCGCCGTTCTTGATCTGCTTCAGGTACGGCTCCAAATCCTCGAGCGTGCGGATCTTCGTCACGTCGATCTTGTATTTGTCCACGTACTGCTTGTTGAAGCGCCATACCCACTGGGAAGCGAGCTCCTTGTTCACCGGCACGGCATAGTTCTTGCCGTCGATCTGCGAACCGCTCAGGAAGCGCGGGTCGAGGTTCTCCTTAATCCCTTGGCCGTACTTATCCAGCAGATCGTTGATCGGCATGAACGCGCCGCGCGTCGCGTTCGGCAGGTAATCGAACGCCCACGAGGACGTGAAGGCGATGTCGAAATTCTCGCCGGAGGTCGTGATGACCTGCATCCGCTTGGAATAATCGCCCCAGTCGATCATCGTAATGTCGACGGTTGCGTTGATTTTCTCGGTCAGGTATTTGTTCATCTCGTCCTGCACCTGCGGCAGATCGCGCTGCGGACCGCCGATCATGTACACTTTGAGCTTCACCGGGTCCAGCTTGGCCTCGCCTTCGCTGCCCGCATTCTTCTCGCCAGCCGCATTGCTGCCCGCGTTACCCGCTTCATTCTTCGGCGCATTTGCGTTGCCGCCTCCATTGTCGCCGCCACAGCCGGCCAGCGCCGTCGTGGACGCCAGCATCAGCGTCGCCAGCGTGAGCATCATTTTTCTCGATTTCATACGTCTCCCCCTTAAGGATAAGTATTCGTATAGGAGCCGCCCATTATGGGCGGGTACAACCTTTGCGCGCAACCGCGTTACTCTTTGACCGACCCGATCGTCAGCCCCTGGATGAAATATTTCTGGAAGAACGGATACGCCAGCGCGATCGGCAGCGTTGCCAGGACGACCATCGCCATCCGCACCGTCTCCGTCGGCAGCGTCGCGGCAATGTCGTACGAGACGACCTTGCTGCTGTTGGTAACGACGAAGTCCATGTTGTTCTGGATGCGGATGAGCAGCGTCTGCAGCGGAATGAGGTTCGGGCTGTCGATGTAGAGCAGCGCGTTGAACCAGTCGTTCCAGAAGCCGAGCGTGCTGAACAATCCGATCGTCGCGATGCCCGGCAGCGAGATCGGCAGGACGATCCGCGTATAGATGCCGAACTCCGACGCCCCGTCGATTTTGGCCGATTCGATGATCGCATCCGGCACCGTCGTCGCGAAGAACGTCCGCATGACGATGATGTAGAAGGCGTTCAGAATCGACGGCAGAATGAGCGCCCACAGCGTGTCCCGCAGATGCAGGAACTGCGTCATGACGATGTAGCCCGGCACGAGTCCGCCCGAGAACAGCATCGTGAAGAAGGCGAGGAAGCTGAAGAACCGGCGCTGCGCGAAGTTTTTGCGCGAGATCGCGTAAGCGTAGGTCGAGACGAGGTACAACGTGAGGATCGTGCCGATGACCGTCACGAGCAGCGTTACCCCGAACGACTGCAGCATTTGCTGGCCGGATTGCATCAGGAATCGATAGGCTTCCAGTGAGAACTTCCTCGGGATGATCGAGAAGCCGTCGATGGCGAGCGTCTTCTCGTCGGTGAGCGAGATGATGATGATGAACAGGAACGGGAACACGCAGGAGAGGGCGAACAGCCCGATCGCCGCGTTGAACACCGCGTTCCACAGCGGCGAGATGCCGCCGATCGTGCGATTTCGCCGACCGGACCGCACCGCGACCGCTCCTTGCGGGATCGATTCGCGCAAGTCAGCCATTGCAAGCACCCCCTTGCCGAATCTTAAAATACGGCATAATCTTTTTCAATTTTGCGCACCGCCCAGTTGGCGGTCAGAACGAGAATCAAGCCGACGAACGATTGATACAACCCCGCCGCCGTGCTCATGCCCATGTCGCCCATGATGGTGAGACCCCGGTAGACGAAGGTGTCGATGACGTTCGTGACCGGATAGAGCGCGCCGGAATCCCGCGTCACCTGGTAGAACAGACCGAAGTCCGAGCGGAAGATGCCGCCGAGGTTAAGCACGGTCAGAATAATCATCAGTGGCTTCAGCTGCGGCAGCGTAATGTTCTTGATCTGCTGCCATTTGCTCGCCCCGTCGATCATGGCCGCCTCGTACAGCGATTTGTCGATGCCCGCGATCGCCGCGAGGTAGACGACGCTGCCGTAGCCGGCGTTCTTCCACAAGCCGAGCAGGATGAGGAAATACGGCCAATATGTCGTCTCGTTGTACCAGCTAACCGGATCGGCGCCGAAGTACGCGAGAATTTGATTGAACACGCCTTTCTCGACGTTCAGGAACGAGAAGACGAAGTAGCTGATAATAACCCAGGACAGAAAGTACGGCATGAACATCGCCGTCTGGTACATTTTCGCCAGCCGCTTGTTCAGCAGCTCGTTCATGACGATCGCCAGCGTCACCGCCAGGACCAGGCCGAGCGCGATGAGGCCGACGTTATACAGGATGGTATTGCGCGTGATAATGTAAGCGTCGTTGGTCGAGAACAGAAACTCGAAATTTTTGAATCCGACCCAATCGCTCTCGTAGACGCTCTTGAAAAAGCCGCCCGGATGAATCCGGAAATCCTTGAACGCGATGATCGTTCCGAACATCGGCAGGTAGGCAAAGATGATAAACCACGCGGCTCCCGGCAGTACCATCAGAAGAAACGCCTTGTTCTTCAGCAGACTCTTCAAGATGCCAGGCACGGCTGCTCCCTCCTTCGTGCTTCGCGAATCCGCTTGCCCGCCCCGTCCGCCGATCCCCTATAATCGGCTCGCGATTTGGCGCAAGCATTAACATGTGGTGCAATGGATCCTTTCGTTCACCCTTGCCCCTATTATGCGAGCCGGAGCGCCGCGCCGAATAGTTGAAAAATGCTCGGCCCACGTGGACAAATTAAAGATAGCGTTTTCATGAAACAGGGGAAAAGCGGATGAAACCCGCGTGGTTGCAGGATTTCGCATCGTGGACAAGGGGTGGACTCCGTTGGCTGCGAGCTTCGTCTGCTGGACTTAGTGGTCCTCTCGCAATCTGTGATCGGGGGGCTGTGCGGGTCGAAAATAAGGCCTCATCTCCCGAGAATCGCGAATTCGAGCAGGCCACGTACTCCGAGGAACAGCAAGATGGAGGCGGGATCTAGCTACCTCTTGCGATTCCCGCACGCACGGAAAAAGGGGCCGCTCCCCATCAGCCGAAGATGATGTTGGGGACGCCCCTGTATGGATTGGCGCTGCACGCACCCAGCTCGGCACGTTGGGCAATAGTCGAACTCCCGCCACTACCGGTGCGCACTTGCTCGGCACACCACTCAATAGTCGCGCTCTCGCCACTATCGGCGCGCACTTGCTCCGTCAACGGCCAATAGTTGCGCACAGCCCACTATTAGCCCCCACTTGCTCCACGCACCGCTCAATAGTTGCGCTCACGCCACTATCGGCGTGCACTTGTTCCGTCGACGGCCAATAGTTGCGCACAGCCCACTATTGGCCCCACTTGCTCGGCATACCGCTCAATAGTCGCGCTCTCGCCACTATTGGAGCCCACTCGCTCCGTCGACGGCCCAATAGTTGCGCACAGCCCACTATTGGCCACCACTTGCTCCGTACACCGCTCAATAGTCGCGCTCACGCCACTATCGGCGTGCACTTGCTCCGTCGACGGCCAATAGTTGCGCACAGCCCACTATTGGCCCCACTTGCTCCACGCACCGCTCAATAGTTGCACTCCCGCCACTATCGACGCGCACTTGCTCCTTCGACGGCCCAATAGTTGCGCACAGCCCACTATTGCTTCCCACTTGCTCGGCACGACGCTCAATAGTCGCGCTCTCGCCACAATTGGCCCCCACTTGCTCCACCCGACGCTCAATAGTCGTACTCACGCCACTAACGGCGCACGCACCCAGCCCCGCCGCTCACTTCTTCTGGTACATCGCGCGCAGCTCGGTCGGCGACACGCCCGCGTATTTCTTGAACTGGCGATAGAAGTACGACGTGTCCCAATAGCCGACCTCGGCCGCGATCTCGGCCGTCTTCTTGTCCGTGTACAGCAGCAGCTGCGTGGCCCGCTCGACCCGGTACTGGTTGACGTAATCCGAGAAGCTCGTGCCCGCCTCCTGCTGGAACAGCTGGCCCAGATAGTTCGGGTGCAAGCCCAGCTTCTGGCTGAGCGTCTTGAGCGAAAGCTCCTCCTGATAATGGGCCTTCACGTAATCGAGCGCGGCCGCGACATGCGGACTATACTCCGCCTTCGTCTCCGCTTCCTGGAGCGAGCCGAGAATTGCCTGAACGAGCGTCTTCGTCCGCTCCCGCAGCCCGTGCAGCGTATGGATGCGGGCGAGCGGCGCGAACATGTCGCCATAGTCGGGACTCGTCTCCAGCTCCTTCGCCGCCAGCATGAGCGCGATCGCCGCATTGACGTACGGCGCGCGCAGGAGCGGACGACAAGCCGTCGTCTCGGCAAAATATTCATCGATGAACGCGTCGAGCGCCGCCAAATCTCCCTCCCGCAGCAGCTGGTGGAACCGGTCGAGCGCCGGCGGACCGGGCTGCTTGCCGCCAGCAGGAGCAGCATCCGCCAAGGCGCGCTCCGCCCCGTCCGCGGACGGCGAACGCCCCGCCATAGCAGCTGAGCTGTCGCTGCTCCCCGGCGGCGACGAACGCTCCGGCGTCAGACGATCGCCCCATGCGCCGCCTTCGCCATCCGCTATCCCGCGCATCGAGCCGTCAGCCGATGCTCCTGCCTCGCCGCCGATACCCGCCTCCGCGATCTCCGGCTCCGTCTCGCTCATGAGATGCTGCTGCAGCCACAGTTTCGCCGCCCGGAAACTATCCGGGAACCCGTCGTGGGCCTCCTCCGCCGGACCGCATACGCACCAAATCCCGGCATGCGTCTCCTCCGCCAGCCGCGCCTTCATCTGCCGCAGCGCATCCCGCTCCCAGCCGTCCGGCTCCGTCCCGCCGCCCGCCAGCATGACGATGAGATCCTCGTCCTGATCCGGGAAGCAGATCAACTCGCCGTCTTCCGGCACGAACGCCGACCCAGCCCGCTCGCACAGCTCCGCCAGCGCCGACGGATGATGCGCCAGCACACCGTCGCCGCCGTTGCCGCCGCTGCCGCCCTCGCCGCCGCGATCCGTCTCCGTCGCGACGCGCAGCACGGCCGCGCGATAGCGGCCCTTGCCCGTCGGGATGCCGAGCAGCTGCGCGCGTTCGCGGAATTCCTTCGCGTCGATCGTCGCCTGCGCCCACCGCTGCAAAATGTTGTTGCGCAGAATTTTCCAATCCTGATTCATCTGCAGCCGGCGAATCTCCTCGCGCTCCCAATCGTGCTGCATATGGCGGATCGTCGCCTCCAGCTCCTCGATGTTGACCGGCTTGAGCAGATAATTCTCGACGCCGAGCTTGATGCCTTCGCGCACATAACCGAATTCCTCATAACCGCTCAAAATGATGAATTTCGTCTGCTGGCTGCGAGCTTTCACTTCGCGAATGAGGTCCAGCCCTGTCATCTGCGGCATCATAATGTCCGTTATGAGCAGGTCGACCGGCTGCTCGCCGAGCTTTGTCAACGCTTCCAAGCCATTTGGCGCCGTTCCCGCCACCTTCAGGTTATAGGCGCTCCAGTCGATAATGGCCTGCATGCCTTCCACGATCAGCGGCTCGTCGTCCGCCAGAAACACCGTTCTCATCGCATTTCGTCCTCCCTTATGACCGGAATGTGCAGCGTAACCTCGCAGCCTTCGCCCGGCGCGCCGTCCACCGCAATACCGTATTCGCCGCCGTAGTTGAGCCGAATCCGCTCATGCACGTTGCGCAGACCGAGCGAGCCCGAGCCCGATTCGAGCGTTCCCGCATCCGCGAGCGATTGCCGGATGTCCGCCAGCTTCGCCGGTTCGATGCCCCGCCCGTTGTCCTTCACCCGGATGACGATGCGGCCGTCTTCCTCTCGCGCCGTCACCGCGATTACGTTATCCGACGCGTCCGCGCGGAAGCCGTGCACGATGTAGTTCTCGATGATCGGCTGCACGAGCAGCTTGACGACAGTGCTGCGCGCCGCCGTTTTGTCGACGTCCGTCTCCACCCGGAGCTTGGATTCATAGCGGTACTGGAACAACGCCAAATACATGCCGCACAGCTCCATCTCTTCGGCAAGCGTGACGTGGGTTTGCTTTTTGATCAAATGCCGGAACATCGTCGCCAGAATGTAGATCATCTGCCCGACGTCCCGCGCTCCGGAGCTGATCGCTTTCATCCGGATGCTCTCGAGCGTGTTGTACAGAAAATGCGGGTTGATTTGCGCCTGCAGCGCCACTAGCTGCGCGTTCTTCTGCTTGATCTCCGACACGTAGACACTCTGGATATACGCCTCCAGCCGGTCGCACATGTAGTTAAAGCTTTGCGAAATTTGCTGCAGCTCGTCCTCGCCTTCCAGCACGATGCGCTTGCTCAGGTCGCCTTCCTGCAGCCGCCGCATGTGGATGACGATTTTGCGGATCTTCTTGGAATAACGCCGGATGATCGTGAACGTGACCGCGGAGCTGACGACGATGCAGAGCAGCACGATGCCGATCAGCGCCAACCGGATCGCGGAGAGGCTCGCCTCGATCTGGGATTTCGGCGTAATGGCCGCGACGACCATCCCGGTGTTGCCGACGTTGAGCAGCTGCACCTTCGCGCGCTCCCCGAGATCCGCCCATTCCGCATCCGTATGCAGCTCGTTCCAGTAGGGGTATATGGTGTTCTCGCCGCGGCCCGCCGAGTCGAAAATAACCTCGCCCCGCGACGTCATGAGCATGATCCGATTGCCCGTATCGGTCATCTTGCCGCGCACCAGCTCCCGGATCCGGTCGGTGTTCAGCTCGAACAGCACCGCCCCGTACTTGCGCAGCGTGACCGGGTCCTTCAGCACGTTCACGTAACTGTACGGCGCGTCCGCCAGCTCGGTCCGATCGCGAAGCAGCGGCTCTTCGCCGGTGAACAGCCACGGATCGTTCTGCGCCCGCTCGAACCAGTCCGCATACCGCGCAGGCACCTTCGGCTCGTAGTAGAAATGCTGCGTGTCCCGGTTCAGCACGTAGAAATAGTTCTGGTCCGCGCTGTACAGCATGATATTGGCAATGGCCGGCTCGTCCTTAAGCAACAGCCGGAACCGGTAGTCGAAGGAGCTGCGCTCCGTCCGGTAGCTGAGCACGTATTGGTTCAGCCGCCATTTGATGAAATCCTCGTAGTCGTGCGTCAGGAAGTAGTTCAAGTCCTCGCCGATGAGCGCATCCGTGTAAATTTGCTGCACCGCGTCGTACAGCCGCTCGTACTGCTGGTTCAAGTTGATGCTGACGATGTCCAGCTCCTGCAGGCTCGTGTCCATCTGCTCGCGCACGACCCGCTGCTCGTAGTAGCGGTACGCCAGCACCGACAAGCCGATCAGCAGCAGCACCATGACGAGCGAGTAGAGCAGCAGAATTTGGTTGAACATCCGTTTCTTCAAGTGGTTATGATAAAAGGTCCGTATTTTGGACATCCGCTCCGCTGCCTCCCATGCCCCGATTGTCCCCCAGTGTAACACCGCTTCCGGAAAAAGAGCAATGCGGAGCGTGGCTGGCGAACGCGGCAACAAGGGCTGCAACCACAACCGTTATCGAGGCCGCTTACGCAGTCCCGGACAAAATACGGGTACGGTTCGCCGTTCCATCGTCGCTCGCGACAAACTGGCACGCCGCCGCTTTATTCGTCCCCGCCCGCAAATTCCATTTGACCAATTTCCGAACCTCCGGCTATAATGGCGTCATTCCCCTATGAACGTTTTTGGAATGTCCGCAAGACGCTTCACCCGAACTGGATCCCCCTATTTCGTTCACCCCCTACTAACCGAGGGGGCTGACCCAATGTTTCTGACCGAACACAAACTCCAAGCGCGCATACACGAATTGTCCGTGCTCCGTTACCGGGACCGCATGCCCTTTAACGCTTTTTTGTCCTACGAAGATTCCCGTCCCGACATCAATCCGTCCATGCCCGGCGAGGACGCGCAATGGGCGCCGCTTACGCAAGGCGAGACATGGAGCGGACGCGACTTATATCTATGGCTGCAGGTCGAAGCCGACATTCCCGCAAGCTGGGCGGACCGGAGGTTCCTCGGCTTATTTGACTTTGGCGACACCGGAGCCGGCAACAATTCCGGCTTCGAATCCCTCTTCTACTGGGACGGCAAGCCTTACCAAGGCGTCGATTCCAACCACAAGGAAGTGTTCCTTCCCCCTGCCGCGGCGGGCGAGCGCAAGTCTTTCGTATTCCGGCTCTGGTCGGGTCTGGAAGGCGGCGGCGTGCCGCGCGACCAAACCCATGCGTACAAACAGGCCGAGCTGTGCTGGCTCGACGAGCAGCTGGACGACCTCGTGTTCACCGGCACCGCCATTCTCGAGACGCTCAAGGTACTCGACGCGAACGCGCCAGAGCGCACGAAGCTGCTGCAGGCGCTCGATCAAGCGTTCCGCCTGATCGACTGGTCGGCGCCGGGCAGCGATGCGTTCTTCGCGTCGGCTCACGCAGCGGCGGCCGATCTGAGCACGCGGCTCGATGCGATGGAGCGCATCTCGGACGTCACCGTCACGTGCATCGGCCATACCCATATCGACGTCGCCTGGCTGTGGCGGCTGAAGCATACGCGCGAGAAATGCGCCCGTTCCTTCTCCACCGTCATGCGGCTGATGGAGATGTTCCCGGAATACACGTTCCTCCAGACGCAGCCGCAGCTGTACGACTACGTCCGCGAAGACTATCCCGAGCTGTACGAGGCGATCAAGCAGCGCGCGGCCGAAGGACGCTGGGAGGCCGGCGGCGGCATGTGGCTGGAGGCGGACTGCAACCTGACCTCGGGCGAATCGCTCGTGCGGCAGCTGCTCGTCGGCACCCGCTTCCTGCGGGACGAGTTCGGCACGGAATGCCGCTACCTGTGGCTGCCGGACGTGTTCGGCTACAGCTGGTCGCTGCCCCAAATTCTCAAGAAATCCGGCATTCACACGTTCATGACGACCAAAATCAGCTGGAACCAATACAACCGGATGCCCTTCGATACGTTCCGCTGGCGCGGCATCGACGGCTCCGAGGTGCTCACCCACTTCATCACGACGCCGGAGCCATGGTCCGAGCCGGGCTCATGGTTCTACACGTACAACGGCAAGATTATTCCGAAGACGGTCAAAGGCATTTGGGACGCCTACCGCGACAAAGAGATGAACCAAGAGCTGCTGCTCTCCTACGGCTATGGCGACGGCGGCGGCGGGGTCAACCGCGAAATGCTGGAGATGCGCCGCAGGCTGGATAAGCTGCCGGGACTGCCGAACGTGCGCACCGGCCGGGCCGACGATTATTTCGAGCGGCTGCAGCAGACGGTCGCCGAGACCGACTCGTACATCCACACATGGGACGGCGAGCTGTACTTGGAGTATCACCGCGGCACGTACACGAGCCAAGCGTACAACAAGCTCGCGAACCGGAAGCTGGAGCTCGCCTACCGCGAGGCGGAGTGGCTCGGCGCGCTGCAGAGCGTCCTGCACGCCGACTGGTCCCGCTATGACGCAAGCGCCTTGCTGGCGGGGTGGAAAATCATCCTGCGCAACCAGTTCCACGACATCATCCCCGGCTCCTCGATCCGCGAGGTGTACGAGGACAGCCGGGTCGAATATGCGGAGGCGGAAGCGATTGCGCAGCGGGTCGACGCAGAGGCCAGAGGCGCGATCATGGCGGCATCCGCGCCGCATGGCGTGGACGTGACGGGCGGAGCTCCAGTCCAAACGGTCGGCAGCGCTCCCGGGCCAAGCGGCAGCGCCGGCGTCCTGCGCCAGGCAACCGCGGAATTGGCCGCCGGCAGCGCCCCCGCGCTTCTTGCCTATGAACCTACGAACGGCAGCACATTCGCCGACAACGCGTCAACCCGCGCCTACACGGTCTGGAATTCCTCGCCGTGGACGGTGACCGGCCTTGCGGAGATCCCTGCCGGCGAACTGCCGCGCGAGGGCCACTGGACGAACGCATCCGGCGAGCTTCTACCCGCGCAGCGAGCAGACGGCAAGTGGCTTGTTGAGGCAGCTGACGTTCCGGCGCTCGGCTTTACGACGATTTATTTAGCAACCGCACCTGCCGCCTCGGCGTCTACTCCATTCACGCTAACCGACCGCGGCATCGAGACGCCGTTCTACGCGCTCGCATGGAACGAATCGGGCCAGCTCGTCCGGATTTACGACAAGCAAGCTCGGCGCGAAGTGCTCGCTCAAGGCGCCCGCGGCAACGCGCTGCAGGTGTTCGAAGATAAGCCTCTCGCGCACGAGGCGTGGGATATCGACCTGTTCTACCAGGAGAACATGCGCGAAATTCAAGATTGCGCGTCCGCCGAAGTCGTGGAGATCGGCCCGCTGCGCGCCGTCATCCGCTTCAATTGGCGGTATATGAGCTCGACGATCACGCAAGACCTGATCGTGTACGCCTCCGATCGCCGCATCGACTTCGTCACGGAAGCCGATTGGCAGGAGCGCCAGCAGCTGCTGAAAGCCGCCTTCCCGGTCGCGATCCGCTCGACGGAAGCGACCTACGACGTGCAGTTCGGCAACGTCAAGCGTCCGACTCACTGGAACACGAGCTGGGATTGGGCCCGCTTCGAATCCGTCGGCCACCAATGGGCCGACCTGTCCGACCGCGGCTACGGCGTCAGCCTGCTGAACGATTGCAAATACGGCTACGACATCAAGGACAACGTCATGCGCCTGACGCTCATCAAGAGCGCGACGCATCCGGACCCGGATGCGGACCGCGGCGAGCACCGCTTCACGTATGCCCTGCTGCCGCATGAGGGCGACTGGCTCGCGGGCGGCACGGTGAAGCAAGCTTGGCAGCTGAACGCGCCGCTTGCGGCGACGCCGGGCCAAGCCGCGACGCCGTCCCTATCCATGTTCGCGCTCTCCGGCGATACGGCGATGATCTCCGCCGTGAAGAAAGCCGAGGATGCGGACCGCGTCATCGTTCGCGTGCACGACTACTCCGGCAGCCGTAACGAGCTTGTCCTGACGAGCGACCTGCGCATCGCCGCTTGGCGGGAGACGAATCTGATGGAACAGCCGGAGAGCGAGTTCCGCGAGGAAGCGTCGATTGCCTTTGTCCTCGATCCGTACGAGATCAAGACGTTCGAGATTGATTTGCGCCGTTAACGGTTCACGGGGTAAAGCCTGAAGCGAGCCGATCGCCGCGGGAACAACGCCTTTTTTAACGACAATAATCACTTAGCTCATCAATGACCTACCGCTCGCAGGGGGCCGCCCGGCATTCGTGCCATCCGCGGCTCCCTCGGCGGCAAGAAAGGAAGTCTGCCTTATGTCCATCCCTATGCCATTATCGATCACGAAGCAATTGGACGCAGCGCGAGGCGCGCTCGCCCATCGGCCGAAGCTGCTCGAGCTGTACGCGAACTGTTTTCCGAATACGCTCCAAACGACGACCAAACTGCTCGACGACGGCACGAGCTTTGTCTTCACCGGGGATATCCCCGCGATGTGGCTGCGCGATTCCAGCGCGCAGGTGCGGCAGTACCTGCCTTTCGCCCGCGAAGACGCCGACCTGCGCCGCATCCTGGAGGGCTTGATCGAACGCCAATTTCTGTACATCGGCATGGACCCGTATGCGAACGCGTTCAATGAAGAGCCGAACGGGAAACGGTGGGACGAGGATCTCGCCGAGACGAATCCGTGGGTGTGGGAGCGCAAGTACGAGCTCGACTCGCTGTGCTATCCGATCCAGCTGGGCTACTTGTACTGGAAGGAGACCGGACGCGACGCCGTGTTCAAAGGCAGCTTCGACCGGAGCATCCGCGCCATTCTGCGCCTGATGGAGACCGAGCAATATCACATGGAGAAGTCCGACTACCGCTTCTCGCGGACGAACTGCCCGGCGCAGGATACGCTGCGCAATCAGGGCCGCGGCATGCCGGTCGGCTACACCGGCATGGTGTGGAGCGGCTTCCGGCCGAGCGACGACGCGTGCACCTTCGGCTACCACATTCCGTCGAACATGTTCGCCGCCGTCGTGCTCGGCTACGTCCGGGAGATCGCGGAGACCGTCATGAACGACGCTTATTTGGCCGCCTGGGCCGCGCGCCTCGAGGACGACATCCGGTATGGCATCGAGACGTACGGCATCTATCGCCATCCGGTCCACGGCCCGATGTACGCCTACGAAACCGACGGCTTCGGCCACTACGCCCTCATGGACGACGCGAACGTACCGAGCCTGCTCGCGATTCCGTATCTCGGGTATACGGACGCGGCGAATCCGGTGTACATGAACACGCGCCGGTTTATTTTGAGTCCGGAGAACCCGTATTTCTACCGGGGCACGGCAGCGGAGGGCATCGGCAGCCCGCATACGCCGCCCCGTTATATTTGGCCGATCAGCCTGACGATGCAGGCGCTCACGTCCACGTCGGAAGAGGAGGTCGGCCGCATCGTCGCCATGCTGGAGAGGACGGACGCCGGGACCGGATTTATGCACGAAGGCTTTCACGTCGACGATCCGGCGCAGTTCACGCGGCCGTGGTTCGCGTGGGCGAATAGTTTGTTCAGCGAGTTAATAACGGGACTTATGAAAGACGGAAAACTCGGGTAAGGAGGACCACCTATGACAACGCAACGCACGACCGCCCATCTAATCTCCCACACCCACTGGGACCGGGAATGGTATATGTCCTATGAGCGGCATCACGTCCGCCTCATCGAGCTGATGGACACGCTGCTCGACACGTTCGACCGCGATCCGAACTATCGCACCTTCTTCCTGGACGGCCAGACGATCATCCTCGACGATTATTTGCAGGTGCGTCCCGAGCAGGCCGAGCAGCTGGCGCGCTATATTCGGGAAGGTCGGCTCATTATCGGGCCGTGGTATATTTTGCAGGATGAATTCCTGACGAGCAGCGAGGCGAACGTCCGGAATTTACAGATCGGCCACCAGGATGCGGCCCGCTATGGTCCCGTCGTGGCCAAGATCGGCTACTTCCCCGATTCCTTCGGCAACATCGGGCAGGCGCCGCAGCTGTTCGCCCAAGCCGGCATCGACAACGCCTTCTTCGGCCGGGGCGTGAAGCCGACCGGGTTCAACAATCAGGTGGGCGAGAGCGCGAGCTTCGAGTCGCCGTACTCCGAGATGATCTGGCAGGCGCCGGACGGCTCAAGCGTCCTCGGCATTCTCTTCGCCAACTGGTATAACAACGGCATGGAAGCGCCCGTGGACGCGGAGGAAGCACGCAGCTATTGGGCCAAGCGGCTCACGGACGCGCGCCGCTTCGCCTCCACCCCGCATCTGCTGTTCATGAACGGATGCGACCATCAGCCGGTCCAGACCGATCTGCCGGCGGCGCTCGAGACGGCGCGCGCGCTTCACCCGGACGCGGATTTCGTGCACGGCACGTTCGAGGACTACTTGCGCCTGGTGCGGGAATCGCTGCCGGAGGACCTGGTCACGATCCAGGGCGAGCTTCGCAGCCAGCGTACCGACGGCTGGGGCACGCTCGTGAACACCGCGTCCTCGCGCATCTACCTGAAGCAGCTGAACCAGCACGGCCAGGCGCTGCTCGAACGCGGCGCCGAGCCGCTGGCCGCATTCGCCAAGCTCAGTGCCGGCAAGGCGTATCCGCACCATCTGCTCACGTATGCTTGGAAAACACTTATGCAGAACCATCCGCACGACAGCATCTGCGGCTGCAGCGTCGACGAGGTGCATCGCGAGATGACGGCCCGCTTCGCCAAGAGCGCGGAGGTCGCCGGAGCCATTATCGACGATAGTTTGGCCGCGATCGCGTCGTCTATCGATACCGCAAGCGTCCCGGCTTGGGCGGATTGCGGCGCGGCGATCTCCGTATTCAATACGTCCGGCTGGGCACGCAGCGGCGTCATCGAGCGAGAGCTCGAGGTAGCGCGGATCTATTTCGGCGTTAACCCTTCGCTGCCGGACATTATCGCCGAGCTGGAGCGCCTGCCCGTGCAGATTGCAGGCAGCAAGCTGCTCGACGAACAAGGCCTCGCCGTGCCGGCGCGCGTGGAAGATCTCGGCGTGCATTTCGGCTACGATCTGCCCCGCGATCGCTTCCGCCAACCGTATATGGCCCGCAAAATCCGGGTCGCCTTCGAAGCGGTCGACGTCCCGGCGCTCGGGTACCGGACGTACGCGTGGGAACCGGGCGTGGATGGCGAGCACGGAGCATCGACGCTTGCGCTTGCTGCCAAAAGCGCGCCCAACGCCACGTCGCTCGCACCTGGCGCGGAGGGCATGCCCGGAGCCGCACCGCTTGCGGTCGGCGTGGAGGTCCAGCACGAAGACGCGCCATCCGCGGTCGGTAACAACAGCGGCAGCACCGCTCCCCGCTCCCTGCTCACCGGTCCACGCAGCATGGCTAACGACTATGTCTCTGTCACCCTGCACGAGGACGGCTCTTTCGACCTCGTCGATCGGACCACCGGTCAGACCTACGCGGGCCTCGGCGTCTACGAGGATTGCGGCGATATCGGCAACGAGTATGTCTTCCGCCAGCCGGACGGCGAGAAGCCGCTCACCACGGCCGGGCTCCCGGCGAACATCCGGCTCCTTGACGATGAGTCTTACCGCGCCGTATTCGAGATTACGCGCGAGTGGGCGCTTCCGAGCGGGGCTGAAGCTGCTTTCGAAGAGGAGAAGCGCAAGCTGATCTACGTTCCCGAGCGCACATCCAAGCGGACGGACGCAACGGTCGACTGCCGCATCGTGACGCGTATTTCGCTCGACGCGCACGGGCGCGGCGTGCACATCCATAGCGAGATTCGCAACGAAGCGAAGGATCACCGCATCCGCATGCTGTTCCCGTCGGGAGCCGCGGCCGATCATCATTGGGCCGATTCGATCTTCGAGGTGGCGCGTCGCGACACCCGGCCCGCCGAGGAATGGATCAATCCGAGCAACTGCCAGCATATGCAGACATTCGCCAGCGTCGCCGACGAACGCCGCGGGCTGACCGTCGCCGGCAAGGGGCTGCACGAGTACGAGGTGCTGCTGGACGGCCGCGGCACGCTCGCGCTGACGCTGCTCCGTTCCGTCTCCGAGCTCGGCGACTGGGGCGACTTCCCTACGCCCGAAGCGCAATGCCTCGGCGTTCAGACCGCCGAGCTGACAGTCTATCCGCATGCAGACGGTCCGGTTACATCAGGCATTTACGTCGAGGCCTACAACCTGCAGACGCCATGGTTCACGGCCCAGCCTCCGGTTCGCCAATCCGGCCCGCTCCCGCCTGTCCATCAATGGGTAGCATGGGAAGGCGCTTCGCTTGCGCTGACGAGCGTGAAGCTCGCCGCCGGGACCTGCGACCTCATGCTCCGCTGGGCGAATCTCGCTTCCGAGCCGACGACGCTATCCGCCGCGCCTTCGTTCGCGCCGTATCGCACGTTTACAAGCAGCATTTTGGAAGAGCGGCTTGCACCGCTTGATAGCGGAGCTCCCGCTACGCTGCCGGTTGGCCCGGCCAAGATCGTGACGCTTGCTTTGGAATACTAGAAAAACGCGAGACCCCATCATTAGTCAGGGGGCCTCGCGTTTTCTTTTCCTGCGCATCGTCCAGCCGCAACCCACGACTATTCCGCCGTAATGTTGACCGGTTCCGACCGGACTTCCTTCGTCTGCTCCGTGCTTCCATTCTTCACCCGGAATTTCGCCAATGCCACGATTTCATAACGGCCGGCTGCAAGCGTCAGCTCGTCCAGCCGAGGGAGCACCTGCTGCTCCGAATCGTACCGGTACATTTCCCCGGGTTTTAGCGTGACGTTATAGCCGATCATATTGATGATCTGCTCACCATGATATACTTGAACAGCCTTTCCCTGCTCGTCCACCACCTCGAGCTTGAACAAATCCGCGCCGTGTTCGATCGTTCGGGACTGTTTGTCCTTATTGATCAACGTCCCCTGCACGCGGAACGGCTCGCCCGCCCGAATCGATGCCGGAACCTCAATCCCGACCGCGATTCCCGCGGCCTCCGGTTCCTTCACCTCCGAACGCGTACAGCCGCCAACGATGACGATGGCTACCAGCATAAGCACGGCAGCGATGGAGGACGACAATCTTTTCATCCTATGCCCCTCCTTCCTCGTACACATTCCACACTGATTCATCGTAAGCAGCATAACACTTCCACCATCCATATTCTACCATGCACTTATTATCGCACCCATTGCCGCGCGCGAATCACAAAAAGGAGCGGATGCCGCAAGCGGCCCGCTCCCTTCCCATCCCAATGTCGACGATGCCGTCGGCCCGGCGCAGACGATGAACGTCTCCTCACTCGCGCCCGCGTCGTGCCGGACCCGACGCGTCGACCTCTTCCTGCTCATCCGCGTACCACGGGTTCAAATGGACCATTACTTCCTCAACCCCGTCCATATGCTGGGAGATCGCCTGTTTGATCGCCCGTGACACATCGTGTCCCTGCTGCACGCTTAGCTGCGCCGGGATGCCTACGCGGACGTCGACGATCATGTAATGACCGTGCTCCCGCGCCCGGATCCGGTCGATCCGCTTCACCTCTGGCACGCGCAGCACCAGCTGCGTAATTGCCTCCAGCGTCTCCGCGCCCACGTTCTTCTCCATGAGCACATCGATCGAAGTCCGGCCCATATGAATGGCAAGCCGCACGACGAAATACGCGACGACGATGCCGGCGAGCGGATCGCCGTACATGAGCCAGCGGATACCGTAATGATCGCCCGCGAGCGCCATGCTGATGCCGAGCACTGCCGCCAGCGACGCATAGACGTCGGCCAGATGATCGTAGGCGGTGGCGATGAGACCGCTGCTGTTCATTTTGCGCCCGATCCGCATCGTGTACATGTACAGCCATTGCTTCCAGACGAGCGAGATCGCCGCGGCGACCAACACAAGCAGATTGGCCTCATGCGCAGGCTCCATCAGCGCCTGTATGGAATGGTACCCCATGAACAAGCCAGCCAGCACCAAAATGACGGCGACCATGCCCGCTCCGATGACCTCCGCCTTGCCATGTCCGTAAGGATGATCCTCGTCGGGCGGCCGCTTCGAGATCATCATCGAGATTAGCGCGGCCGCGGTCGCACACACGTCCCCCGCGTTATGGATGCCGTCGGCGATGAGCACCTGACTGCCGAACAGCAGGCCCACCACCAGCTTCATGACCGTCAGCACGATGTTGCTGACCAGACTTACCCAGATGGCGACGGTCGACTGCGTTTGCGTTTGCGATGAATCCATAATCTCTACGTTTGCCTCCTGCATCGTCGCTCGCGCGGGAAATGTCATCTCCCGCGACACTCGAACCATTATACAGAAGCGATTTCGTGTGGGTCTAGAGAAACAGTGTTGCCCCTTCTTAGAACTGTTCGACCCGGGAAATAGAGTTTGAATCGGCGAAGAGAGTTTGCCCCGGGCAACTTGTCCGTCTACGCCGGCAGCTCGCCAGCGAATTGAACATCCCCCTGTCCGGCGAAGATGTCGCCGATCTCGTACGCTTGGCACCCGGACATCTTCAAATCCCCGGTGAACTCCGCGACCTTCGCAGCTTCTACTACGACCACTAGCCCCACGCCCATATTGAACGTTTGCAGCATATCGTCCGCAGGTACATGACCATAGCGTTGAATAACGGAGAATATCGGGAGAACTTCGAGACGGCCGAGCTCGATTCGCGCCGTTGTTCCCGCTGGCAAAATCCGCTTCACGTTCCCTTCGATCCCGCCGCCGGTAATATGCGCCATCCCCTGGATCGCTGCATTGCCCAACCAACCTCGAAGCGGCTTGTAGTAACAGGTATGCGGAAGCAAGATCGCATCCAGAAAACTCATCTCCCCGATCGTCTCCTGCGTGATCTCCGGCCGATCGGCCATCAGCCGGCGCACCAGCGAGTAACCGTTCGTATGCAGGCCGTTCGAAGCGAGCGCCACCACCTTGTCGCCCGGACGGATTCGGCTGCCATCGACGATTCGCGTACGGTCCGCCACGCCTAGAATACTGGCGTTCAACATGTATTGACCCGCCGCGAGCACGCCCGGCTGCTCCGACGTCTCGCCGCCGACAAGGCTGCAGCCGAGCGCCCGGCACGCTTCCGCGAGGTGCTCCACGATGGCCAGCACCGTCTCGGACTCGATCCGCCCGCACAGAATCGTGTCCAGCACGACCTCCGGTCTCGCCCCCATGACCACGATGTCATTGACCAAGTGATGAATCAGATCCTGACAGATACTCTTGATCTGGCCGTGCTCGAACGCCAGCTGCTGCTTGGAGCCCGGCTCCTCGGACTTCAACACCAACACCGGATCATCGATGCCTTCGAACCGGGGCAGGAACAACGAAGCGAACGCGCCGCTTCGATTCAGCACACGGGGATCGGCCGTAGCCGTCAGCGTCCCCATTCTCCCTTTAGCCCGCTCCGCTCCCTTGACGTCGACGCCCGCCTCCTTATACGTATGCCTACGAACTCCGTGATTATCCATTCGATCCCCTCGCCTCTCCTCCATATATCGGCTGCACCTGCAGCTTCAGGGCTAATTATAGCGGCGTGTTGTCATTTTCAAATGGACAGAAATATTTTAGACTGGATGACAGATGCAACCGCTATTCACGCGAAAGGAGAGGAGCCGCTTGCTCATGCCGCCGCTGCTAGACAGGGACGCTTCGAGGCCGGTCTACCTATCGATCTATCACTATTACCGGGAGCAGATACTGCGAGGTTCCCTGCCGGGCGAGGCGAAGCTGCCTTCCATTCGCGCGCTTGCGCAGCACCTGGGGATCAGCCGCAATCCGGTCGAGACGGCGTACGCTCACCTTGTCGCGGAAGGCTATGTCACGAATCGCCCCCGCAGCGGATATATGGCCGTGCCGGTCACGGCGCTTCCCGACGCAGGTGAGCTCTTCGGGGTGCGCGGACTAAGCCCATTTCTTGACTCAAGCGAGCCCTCCATTGCGTGCGGGCTAAGCTCATTCCCTGACGCAAGCAAGTCCTCCGGCATGCACGGATTAAGCCCATCCCTTGAAGCAAACAAGCCCTCCGGCGCGAACAGATTAAGCCCATCCCTTGAGGCAAACAAGCTCTCCGGCGCGCGCGGGCTGGTAAGCCCATTCCAAGACGCCAACACACTCGTCAAGGCACCTGCAGCCCTCAGCACCTCCGCATTCGAGGCCCCCTTACAGGGTCCCGAATCCGGGGTACTCCCTTCTTTGCCGACTGAATCGCCAATTCCGTTGTCCGTCGACTTCGCCTATGACGCCATCGCACACGAAGGTTTCCCGCTCCGCGTGTGGACTCGGCTGACCCAACGCGCCATCCGCCAAGCCGGCGGCGACCTGTTCCGCTACGGCGATGGCAAAGGGGAACTCGGTCTTCGGCGTCTCATCCGATCCTATGTAAAGCAGAAGCGCGGCGTGAGCTGCGATCCGGAGCAGATTATCGTCACAGCCGGCACGCAGCATGCGGCGATCCTGCTCGGACAGCTGCTCTCCGGCGATTCACGTCCGCTCGGCGTCGAGGCGGCCATGCACCCAGGGCTGTATCGCATATTCGCGCGCCAACGGCTCGCCCCCCAGCCCATCTTGCTCGAACACGACGGGATTAGCTGCGATGCCCTTGAACGGGGAGGCGAATTATGCGGCGTCTATCTGACCCCTTCCCACCAATTCCCCTACGGCAGCATCCTGCCGGCAGCCAAGCGCGTCCGTCTTCTTCAGTGGGCGGCCGATCGACGCGCTTGGCTAATCGAAGACGACTACGACAGCGAGTTCGTCTACGACGGAAGGCCGCTGCCGGCGCTGCAGGGGATGGATCGGGATGGGCGCGTGATCTACATGGGGACCTTCTCCAAAGCGCTCGCACCTTCGCTTCGGCTCGGGTTTCTCGTGCTGCCGCCGGCTTTGCTCGAGCGGTACGAACGGGAATTCGCGGGCGATGACGGAACGGTCTCCCGGTTAACGCAATTTGCGATGGCGGCGTTCATGGAGGAGGGACATCTGGAGCGGCATGTGCGAAGAATGCGCACGATCTACAACGACAATCGCGAGGCGCTGCTCGCCGCGGCGGCGCATCATTTTCAAGGGGCGGCCGCCGTTTCGGGGGTTGGCTCCGGGCTGCATGCCCTGCTTGGGTATGAGACAAGCTTAACGGTGGCGGAACTTCTCGCGCGAAGCCGCCAAGCAGGGATCGGGATTCGGCCCGCGTCGGATTTCCATGTTCGGGCCAACACAGAGGTATATCCCCCCTTTGGTCCGTTCGTGCTCGGCTACGGAGGATTAACGCAAGCACAAATCGCAGAAGGCCTGCATGGTTTGAGTCGAGCTTGGCTTCAAGAGAGCGGAATGTGAAACACGATCACCCAGAACGCCGCCGCCGCCGCGGTTAACCCATACGCCCACAAGGGCCGATTATGGTGGAGCAGCATCAAAGAGAACATCATCACGTTGAACAGCATGGACCACCACAGCGTCCAGCCATGACCATAGGCCATATGGGTGGTTGACACATAGAACCCTTCGCCGAGCACGAACGCGGCATACCACTTGAGCATGTAGAGCAGCTTCACAGACAGACGGCCTTCGGCAGGATAATGGAATATGAACATAAGCGCAGTCGCGGGCAAAAACACGAACGTATACATATAATTCGTGAGCAGCTGATGTTGGATCGGCCATTTCGGCACATAGGTCCATAAGAGGTAGTGGGAACAGAGGCACTGATAGAGCAAATCACAGGCTGCGACATACAGCAGGGTAGGTTGAAAATCCCGCCAACGGCGATACGTCCTGTACCGCCAATTCAACCAAACCATGAAAGCCGTTATCCCCACATGCATACCTCTATAGCCCCTTTGCGTCAGTTAACGAACGAGAACTATTATGCGCATTTCCCGACGCTTTACGCACCAACTCGAATAAGACCCGGAAGCGCGACCTTGGAGGTCCGTTGGGCCGTACTGGCATTCCTACTCTAGGCTAATATTGCACACCCTCGGCTTTGGCGTTCCGCACCCATTCGACGAGCCGCCCATCCTTGCCTTTATTCAGTACCCGGTCCCCGATGCTCATGAATGTCATCAACTCCTGCTTCGTCAGCATGGAGAAGTCGATCGGGAAATCCTCGTTCACCTTCACGTACGCGGCCAGCTCCATATACATCTGCTTCCCTGCCGGCGTAATCGTTACGTATTTGTGCTTCGATTGCGTCCGGTCGTAGCTCACGACAATCCAGCCGCGTTCCTGGAGCGTCTTGAGCAGCCGCGTCACGGTCGATATATGCCAGCTGCCGAGTTGACTGATCTGGGACACCGTCAAGGAACCTTGCTTCGTCGACAGGATGAATAATATCATCTGCTGCGCGGGGGTAACGCCAAACTTCTTGCCCATCGCTTCCCACTCTTCTTCCACGTATGCGTACAGCGCCCGAATCATCAGCAGAAACTGCTGTCTAGCCAGTAGATCCACCTGACCACCTCATTTGTATCGCCAACTGTTAGATACATTGTGGCCACTGGAGATGGAATGTATGCGAAATCCGCTTAATTCGTATACAAACATCCCGATGACGGGGCCGACGTGTGCCCAAGCACCGCGTGCCGCGATACCATCACCGGGATTTCGTGACGCATAAGCTTCTAAGGACATGCTGACTATGCGGCTGCCGTCGTGGGTCGTTCATTCGGAAGTGAAAACCTTCAGGGTCAGCGTGAAGCATGCGTGCAGTATATGAAAAATGTGCGACTGCTTAAATTTGCCGGCACCCCAGAGGACAATCCCCATACCATTCGAGTGGAAGTTGTGAAATTGACAGATTCGAAAACCACACCCCCCGTCACAAGAACATTTACAATCCTATACGGTATTACCTGGTTTGATCTATCAATCGGCAACCCGATAAAAAAGAATACTATAACTTTACTCGCTTCAAACGAAACTAAATAAGCAGTCGCTGGTAGATTTCCGACGACTGGCTGCTTCGACTTGAATGGTGTTTTGATCTCTGTCTCGAAAGCGGGGGTTCCGTCCCCACTCGCCCCTTATGGTTTTCTTCGTTTACAGCGTTTGAAGAATTACACCGACAGCAATATTGCCTCCTCCACCAGTCGAAAGTTGGATTGGAGAGTCCATCGCGCTGCCTTTGGTAACAGCACATCGATAACCTTTTCTTTGCACCTAGTTGGGTTGTACCGCCAACAACAGGCGCTTGTATAATAGGTAACTTGCTCGTAATCAGTACGATCCGGTACGACAATATTTCGCCTTCCGCGGTTTCGGCGGCCCTGATACCAGGTACACATCTCCCATGGTTCCGCCCTGTAACGGCATAGTCTGGCAGTCGGCTTGAGCTTCAGAAGGGTAATTCAGCACGATGATCAACACCACACTGCTTACCCGCTTCTATGGTTATAGTTAAAAT
Organism: Paenibacillus aurantiacus; assembly: GCF_042431225.1. Taxonomy (NCBI): domain Bacteria; kingdom Bacillati; phylum Bacillota; class Bacilli; order Caryophanales; family Paenibacillaceae; genus Paenibacillus; species Paenibacillus aurantiacus. Next base: position 103,958 of record NZ_JBHMDO010000056.1, read on the forward strand.
GAATGATTGTCTAACCAAAATAAAAAGGGTTGATCCGAGTCTTAGCTCAGATCAACCTAGAACGTACTGGTGGTTCCATACATTTTTTACAGTTTCCGCACTTTTTTTTATCGCCAGACAAGTATATGACGTTACTCGTTACTCGTCTTACTACTCGACCGTTACGCTCTTCGCGAGGTTACGCGGTTTGTCGACATCGTTGCCTCTAGCGAGCGACGCGTAGTAGGCGATTAGTTGAAGCGGCACTACTGACAGCGCCGGCGCCAGCACTTGCAGCGTCTTCGGAATGACGAACGTTTCGTCGACCGATTTGGCCACTTCGTGCTCCATGCCTTCGTTGACGATCGCCAGCACGTGCGCGCCGCGCGCCTTCACTTCTTTGATGTTGCTGAGCGTTTTCTCATACAGATCTTCCTGCGTGATGACCGCGATGACCGGAATGCCTTCTTCGATCAATGCCAGCGTGCCGTGCTTCAGCTCGCCCGCCGCATACGCTTCAGAGTGGATGTACGAGATTTCTTTGAGCTTCAGCGAGCCCTCCTGCGCGACCGCGAAGTCCACGCCGCGGCCGATGAAGAACAAGTTGTCGTGCTTCGAGATCGATTCCGCGACTTGCTTCAGCACGTTCGCTTGCGACAGAATCGCTTCGACCTGCTCCGGCAATTGGTGCATCGCGTCAAGAACCTCTGCTACCCATGCGCTGTCCTTCGTACCGAGCACTTCCGCCAGGTAGAGACCGAACAGGCTGAACGCGATCAATTGAGACGTGTACGCTTTGGTCGACGCCACCGCGATCTCCGGACCGGCTTGCGTGATGATGACATCATCCGCTTCGCGGGCGACCGAGCTGCCGACAACGTTCGTCACCGCGAGCACGCGGGCACCATTGCGTTTCGCTTCGCGCAGTGCGGCCAGCGTATCCGCCGTTTCGCCCGATTGGCTGACGACGATGACGAGCGTATCCGGCGTGATGATTGGCGATCGATAACGGTACTCCGATGCCACGTCCGTCTCAACCGGGATGCGGGCTAAGTTCTCGATGATCGTTTTGCCGACCAAGCCAGCATGGAATGCCGTGCCGCAGGCCACGATGTGAACTTTGCGGATCGCCTTGATTTGCTCCGGCGTCATGCCGATTTCCTTCAGGACGACCGACTTGCCGTCTTCCGACACGCGGCCCATCATCGTATCGCGGTAGGCTTTCGGCTGCTCGTAGATTTCTTTCAGCATGAAATGATCATATCCGGCTTTTTCCGCCGTCACCAGATCCCAATCGACATGGAATATTTCCTTGGAAATAATTTCGCCTTCGATCGTCATCAGTTCGACGCCGTTCTGCGTCAATACAGCCATTTCGCCATCGTTCAAAATGTACACGTCGCGCGTATGCTCGAGAATCGCCGGAATGTCCGAGCCGATGAAATTCTCGCCTTTGCCGACACCGATGACGAGCGGGCTTGCGAAACGCACCGCTACGAGACGCTCTGGCTCGTATTCCGTCAGGACGCCGAGCGCGAACGCGCCACGCATCCGTTTCACCGCGCGCTGTACCGCCTTCACAATATCGCCGTCATATTCTTCCGCGACCAGATGCGAAATAACCTCCGTGTCCGTCTCCGATACGAAACGGCGTCCTTTCGCGATCAGCTCTTCTTTCAGCTCGATGTAGTTCTCGATGATGCCGTTATGCACGACGGAGAACTTCTGCGAATTGTCCGTGTGGGGATGGGAATTCACGTCCGACGGTTTGCCGTGCGTCGCCCAGCGAGTATGACCGATGCCGACCGACCCTTGCAGCGGCTGTCCTTCGAGCTTTTCCTCCAGGTTCGCCAGACGGCCAATAGATTTGCGAATTTCAAGACCTTGTTTCGTGAACACGGCAATGCCGGCCGAGTCGTATCCACGGTATTCGAGCTTCTTGAGCCCTTCGATCAAAATGTCCTGCGATTCACGTTTACCGATATATCCTACGATTCCACACATAATTAAACAGACCTCCGTATAAGGGGATAATGCCCGCTTCTTACGGATGCGCCCGCCACAATGCGGCGACCAAGCTATAGGGGTTAGCTAACGTTAACAAGGTTGTCTGTTCTCGCAAGTAACCGTATTGCTCCAGCCGCAGGCAACAGGACGGCATCGTAAGCAATCGGGAAAAAGACAATAAAAAACTAAACGCGGCGTGCTGTCGAAACAAGCCTGCGTATCAAGTCGAATCATGACAGTCCAGCAATCAACAGCTCTTCGTTGCTTACTGCTGCCGGGTATGAATAGCATTCACATAAATCAGGGCAACCCATGCAGATCCCGGACGGCCTCCGTTGCCGAACGAATCTGCGTTATCTTGCATATGAAGCATTCACGCGATTTCTTTGTGCGACCGGTCGCCCGTTCGTTTTCGAAATTCGCTTTCGGTTGGAATGCACAACCGGGAGGTCCCCGCCGAATATTTCGAACACCTCCACCTCGTCAGCTTGCCGAACACCCCCGGCTGTCCTTGATTGCGACAACGGGAACCATTCGCGCGAGCTCTGGCGCTTGGTGGTACTTTTCTCCTACCCTCTCTTTCCTTCCGGAATACATATCCTATCATATTCATTTTGATGCCGATGCGCAACCGCTAATTTTCACGATTATTTTCATCTCTTGTCTAACTTGTCAAAATGACGCCTGGCTTCCATCCGCTTCAGCACTCACTGCCTGGGAGATCCCCTAGCAGAGACATCCGCCTTCCGTCGAGGCGTACGACCGCTTTAGCCACAGCCAACCTTCCTCTTCTTGCTCCGTATTCGTGCATCCTATCCGTCTTTGACCTGTCGTACCTGGTAAAGCTAGCCAGTCCCCCCTGATTCATTCGACCTAATCATAAACTCCAAAACCAGACTCGACCGACTGTCCATGCCTTCCTTGCCCCATGCTTGACGGCTGCCTCTGAAGCAAGAGGGGAATCACAGACAGATCGGCCCGGGTATGAGCAATCATGCCGTCTATTCGACATACGCGCTTATCTAGCATCCCCGCTATCATTCGCGCAAACTAGCTACTTGTGCCCCGTTATATCGTTTCCAAGGGAGCTTGAACCATATTCCCCCCAGACCATACGTAGCACCTTCCCTCGTCCAATCTCGTCTCCACGAGCATACGCGGAATCTTCCCGTTTATATTCACCCCCACGAGCGCTCGCACACCTCCCCCGTTCGCTTTCCACCCTCACGAACACACACGTACTCCCTCGTTCATCCACACCCCTCACGAGCACTCGCGCACTTCCTTGGCCAACTTTCGTCCCCACGTGCACACGCATTTTCCCACACCACCTCCGTCTCACGCGCACACGCATTTTCCCACACCACCTCCGTCTCACGCGCACACGCGTTTTCCCACGCCACCTCCGTCCACACGCGCACACGCATTTTCCCACGCCACCTCCGTCCACACGCGTCCGCCCAGCTTCCCACGCCACTTCCGTCCCCACGCGCACATGCTATATTCCCACGCCACCTTCGTCCCCACGTGTGCGCGCAGCTTCCCACGTCCGCATCCGCCTGCAACGCAAACAGCGCCACCCGATTCGTTCGGGGGCGCTGTCTTATACTTATTCCTTCTTGCAGTTCTTAGACGCGCAGGCGTCCTTTACACGCTGCCGAGCTCTGCACGTACCGTGTCGGCGATCGCTGCCACGTACGCTTCCACCTGGTCCTTCTCCGGTCCCTCCGCCATGACGCGAATGAGTGATTCCGTTCCGGATGGGCGCACGAGCACGCGGCCGTTGTCGCCGAGCTCTTGTTCGACTTTCGCAATCGCCGCCGCGATCGCAGCGTTGTCCTTGTACTGGCTCTTGTCCGCAACGCGCACGTTCACGAGCACCTGCGGGTACTTGCGCATCAGCGTTTTCATTTCGCCCAGTTTACGGCCTGCGCCGACGAGCGTGTTGACGAGCTGCAGCGCCGTCAGAATGCCGTCACCGGTCGTATTGTAGTCGAGGAAGATAACATGGCCGGATTGCTCGCCGCCCAGGTTGTAGCCGCCTTTGCGCATCTCTTCCATGACGTAACGGTCGCCTACCGCCGTTTGAGCCGTCTTCAAGCCGATCCGCTCCGCCGCTTTGAAGAACCCGATGTTGCTCATGACCGTTGTCACGACGGTGTCGTTCTTCAGCTTGCCTTCCCGCTTCATGGCATCGCCGCAGATGCATAGGATGAAATCGCCGTCGACCTCTTCGCCGTTCTCGTCGATCGCGATCAGACGGTCCGCGTCGCCATCGAAGGAGAGCCCCAGGTCCGCGCCGTGCTTCAGCACTTCCTCGCGCAAATATTCCGGATGCGTCGAACCGACGCCATCGTTAATGTTCAAACCGTTCGGCTCCGCGCCGACTGTGATGACTTCCGCGCCAAGCTCACGGAATACGGAAGGCGCTAGCGAGTAAGCCGAGCCGTTCGCGCAGTCCAGCACCACTTTAAGCCCCGCGAACGAGTGCGTGACCGTTGTTTTGAGAAAATCGAGGTAAAGCCGCTTCGCATGCTCGTCAACCGTCACCGAGCCAATGTCGCCGCCTTCCGGACGTGGGAGCTCATCGACTACCGCATCCATCAGCCGCTCGATTTCGTTCTCCGTCTCATCGGACAGCTTGTAGCCGTCGCCGCCGAAAAATTTAATGCCGTTATCTTGAACCGGATTGTGGGAAGCCGAGATCATAACGCCCGCATCCGCGTCGAGCACGCGCGTCAAATACGCGACCGCCGGCGTCGACACGACGCCGATGCGGATAACGCTTGCGCCGATCGACAGCAAGCCGGCCGTCAGCGCCGCCTCGAGCATCGGGCCGGAAATACGCGTATCGAGGCCGATGATCACTTTCGGCTTCTCTGCTTGCCCTGCCAATACGTAACCGCCGCAGCGGCCGATTTTATACGCCAGCTCCGGTGTCAGCTCCCGATTCGCAACGCCGCGGACCCCATCTGTTCCGAAATATTTCCCCATTTGATAGTCATACCCCTTTGTCAGTATTCGTTCTGTGTATTCGTTATGATACGACGCTATTCGTCATTTGTCACTCATCTATTCGCTTTCTTCCGCACGGACTTGTTGATCCACGATCGGTTCGCTCGAGTTAGAAGCATTCCCGCTTCCGCTCACGGCGCCGCTCGGCTCCCCGCCGCTTCCCGTATTCGGATTGGCGACGTCACCCTTCCCGCTTTGGTTCGTTACGCCTTCTACCGCGGCGCCTCCGCTCTCGCCATTGTTCGCACCCGACGTATCGCCTCCGCTCTTCGCAGCCGACTCGTCGGCCGAACCGTCGGTAATTGCAATCGTAACTTGCCCGCTGCTGCCGGAGATCGTCACGAATCGCGGCAGATCGGCGCGCAGCAGCACGGCGTGGTTACCGACGCCGAGTCCTGTCAAATCCGCGACGAGCTCCACATTCGCGGCAGTAAGGGATGCGAGTACATTCGGCGCTCCGCTTACCGTAATATCGACACTGCCTGCGCCCGACAACTGGGCCTTCAGCCCGCTGCCAAGACCGCTGATCGTGACGGGTACCTGCGGAATGACTTTCGTATCGGTCGTCGCATACGTGACATTCACGTTCGCTTTCGTCGGCTCTACCGCTGCGATCCCTGCCGCGACGGGAATCGAGACCGTCAAGCTCCCCGATTCCGTCTTTTTGGACAGATCGACGGGGACGGAGGGATACGTGCTGATTTTGTCCAACTGCTCCTGCGGGCCATAGATGGTGACGCGGTCCACATTCGCTTGGACGGCCGCAATGGCCAGTCCATCTGGGGCGCTCCCCGAATAATTGAACGAGATCGGCACGCTCTTGGACGGCAGCGATACGGGAATTTGGACCTCGACGGTTTTTGGTTCGATGACCGCCTCCGAGATTTCTTCCCCTGCCTTGTTGAACACCACGATCGCCGATTTCTTCTCGGTTATGTTCTCGTCCGCATCCTGGATCGAGATGACGACGCCGACGAAGCCGACCTCGTCCATACGGTCCTCTGGCAGCGTCACCGAGACTTCGCCCGGCGACAGGACGGGAACGCCCGTCTTGTACCCTTCAGCCGGCGTGCCGTCTGTCTTGAGATCGACCGTAAAATTCTTCGTCACGAGCGGCTCGATTTGAACCGAGACGTTGCTCGGCGTGTAGTTGGTCAATTCCACTGTATTCGGCTTCGTAATCGTGACGGGAACATCATGAACGCCCGCCTCGATGCCGGTCAAATCAATGACAGCTTTCGTTCCTCGGGATGCTTCGATCAAATCCAGCCGCGTCCCCCGCAGCTTGACTCGCACCGTCGCGGGCTCCATGCCGCGAAGCGCATAATTGTCGCCCAGGCCCGTGTACTCGACGTTGATGTCATACTCTTCCGAAGCGGTAAGCTCGGCCACCGTGCTCGGCGACCGTTCCGAATCGAAATGAACGACCGCGAACAGCAGCACCCCAATAACGAGTGAAATGATTTTGATCGCGGTCGGATGGCTGAGCCACTTATCCATCTTGGCTGCCCCCTCTCCATCTGCGCCAGAATGGCGTTTTGGACGATAGCGGCTGCTTTTCCTTCACGTTCGGGTTAAGCTCTTCGAACAGCTTCGAGATGAGCGATTCTTCTTTAATATCACGAACAATCATGCCGCCTACAGCAAGCGACACTTGTCCGGTCTCCTCCGATACGATGACGGACACGGCGTCGCACACTTCTGTGATGCCGATGCCGGCGCGATGACGTGTTCCAAGTTCCTTGCTGATGAACGGATTCTCCGACAGTGGCAAATAACAGCCCGCCGCCATGATCTGGTTGCCCCGGATAATAACCGCTCCATCATGCAATGGCGTATTCGGAATGAAAATATTAATGAGCAGCTCCGAGCTCGTGCGCGATTCCATCTGAATGCCGGATTCAATGTAATCGTTCAAGCCCGTGCTTCGTTCGAATACGATGAGCGCCCCGATCTTTCGCTTCGCCAAATACTGAATGGCCTTGATGATCTCGTTAATCCGATCACTTACATCCCTCTCCACCACCGACGTGCGGCTGAACAACTTTCCACGCCCGAGCTGCTCGAGTGCGCGCCGCAATTCCGGCTGGAAAATGATGAGCACCGTCACGACCCCGAAGGTGAACATCTGATTCATCAGCCATTTGAGCGTGTAGAGATTAAACCAGGTGCTAATCGCCCAAGTCCCAACCAGCACGAAGATCCCCTTCAGCAGCTGCACTGCCTTCGTGCCACGGACGAGCAAAATCAGTTTATAAATGATGTAGCTGACAATGGCAACGTCGATAATATCCTTAATCCATTCATTCCATGTCAAATCGGCAAAATAGCTCATGCGACAACCCCCGGACGACCGATTGCATTGGTTTTCGATCAGCGTGTTTTTGGAATTCTTAACTTTATTGTCTTCTAGAAACGGGGTTGTAAATCCTTTATTTTTACAAAAAAACCTCCCTTAAAGGGAGGCCTCCGATCAGTACGCGAATTTGCTGATCGATTGTGTCACTTTATACCAGAACCAGTCCAGCGCCTGATCGATTGTTTTCGTTTGTCCCGCGATATGCGCCGTCGATGCCTGGTAAAGCTGTCCATCGATGACCGTAACGTTCCCGTCCACGTCGCCGAGCACGTTCGCTTTGCCGTTCTCGATCGTCAGATCGCCCTTCACGCGAGCGCCTTCCGGTATCGTAACCGTATCGCCTTCGATGACGACTTGCGCCAGATCGGTACCGCTGACCGTCAGCTGTGTATTCTGCTCCCACATGGTCGTGAAGCTTCCCAACATGACGAAAGCGAATACCGCCGCGACCGTGACGGCCGGGTGTTTGCGAATCCATGCCACGAAGGCGTTCGGTTTACCTGCCCGCTTCGATGGAATCTGACTCATGATCCGTTCGGTGAGCAGCGCCGATTGCTTCTCGTCCAGTACCGCCCCCATGCCGGCTCCGACCATACCGAAAGCCATCGCTTCGGTCTGCTGGAGCTGCTCGAAACGCGAGCGGCAGGATGGGCAAGCAATGAGATGCGTCTTCAAAGCCGCCATATCATCGCGGGGCAGTTCGCCGTCTAAATAATCATGCATCCATACGATGGCGACGTTGCAGTTCATAGCAGCCATTCCTTTCTTCGTCTTAGATGAAACCCGCGGCCTTACCGCGGAAGCGATATGCAATGTTGTTGCTTGTATACGTTACGTGCCTTGACCAGATACGGTTTCGTTTTTTCATCGTCCCGCTACAGCTTATGCTCAAGCTTCTTGCGCAGAAACTCCCGCCCCCGGTGAACGCGTGTCTTGATCGTCGTCACCGGCATATCCAACACGTCGCCGATCTCCTGAAGCGACATATCCTGCAAATACCGAAGTACCATGACGCTCTTATATTTCGCCGGCAGCGTTTCGATCGCCTGATGAATGATGCGCTGCGTCTCGGACAACAGCGTCTCGCTCTCCGGCGTCCGATTGTCGCTTGGAATCATTGAATACCCGTCAAGTCCTTCGTGCTCGGATGATTCCGCGTCGAGCGAATAGCTAGGTTTTCTTTTGCGTAGACGGTCGATGCACAAATTCGTCGCGATTCGGTAAATCCACGTTGAGAACTTCATCGTGTCGTCGTAACGCTCCAGATTTTTGTAGACGCGAAGGAACGTATCCTGCACAACGTCTTCTGCTTCCTGACGATTGTACAGCATCCGGTATGCCATGTGATACAATTTGTCCTGATATAGACTCACGATCTCGGCAAAAGCGCTCTGATCGCCTTTTAACGCCAATCGCGCTAGACGCGCTTCCAGTGATTTCACCATTTCTCCTCCACGTATGCTGACTTTCGCTTCACGTACGTGATCGCGACAGTCCGGCAATGCCATTCCCCGTCCGTTCAACGCGAGATCCGCCCGCTCGGCCAGGATGCTTGCCATGACAACCGGCAAATCCGTTAGTCTTTGGCCGATTCGGCATTTTCATGCCATCCAGCAAAATGGTAATCCAAATGAACTAAAAATGCAACACGTCCGCATCGTTTTCTGAGCCAGCCCTTATTTCGCGCAAACATAATCGTTCTGCTCGCAAACAAAAAACCGGGCGCCCGGACAGTACTTGCCGTCCGGCCACCCGGCCTATTGATATGAATTCGTATTAGCCCGTATTCCGGAGCCCTGCCGCTATGCCGTTAATCGTAAGCAGCACTTCACGCAGCAACTCAGGAGCATCCTCGCCCTTGTCGCGCAGCTCACGCAGCTCGGTAAGCAGCTGCACTTGCATGTAGCTGAGCGGATCCACGTAAGGGTTGCGCAGTCGGATCGATTCTTGAATAACCGGAACGTTATCCAAAATTTCGGACTGACCGGTAATCTCGAGAATGAGCGACGACGTCCGTGTATACTCCTCAGCGATTAGCGTGAAGATCCGCCCGCGAACTTGATCGTCTTTAATCATGCCCGCGTATTCTTTGGCAATATTCAGATCCGCTTTCGCGAGCGCCATCTGCAGGTTATCGATGAGCGACGTGAAGAATGGGAATTTCGCGTACATCGTTCTGAGCGTATCAAGACGATCCGCATTACCTTGCACGTAGCCTTCAAGCGCTGTGCCTGCTGCATACCATGCCGGCAGCAAATAACGGCTTTGCGTCCACGCGAACACCCACGGAATCGCGCGAAGGTCTTCGAATCGGTCGCTGTTCTTCCGCTTCGACGGACGAGAACCGATATTCAACTCGCCAACTTCCGGCAGCGGCGTCGATTCCTTGAAGAACGTCATGAAATCCGGATCGCGGAAAATAAGATCCTGATATTTCGTCTGCGCCGCCTCCGAGATTCCTTTGGAAATTTCATCCCACTCGGCCACGTCCGCAACCTGTTGTTCCGGATATTTCGCAAGACGAGCAGCCGTAATGAGTGCCCATGTCGCTTGCTCCAAACTCCGGTAAGCTATGCCCTGCATCGAGTAACGGGAAGAGAGCACCTCGCCCTGTTCCGTAATCTTAATGCCTCCGCCGATCGTATGTGGCGGCTGCGCCAGAATACTCCGGTTCAGTGGCATGCCTCCACGACCGAGCGCTCCACCGCGACCATGGAAGAACTTCAGCTTCACGTTATGTTTCTTCGCCGTGTTCGTAATCGTGTTGAGCGCGACGCGCAACTCCCAGTTCGCCGTTACCGCTCCGCCGTCTTTATTGCTGTCCGAGTACCCGAGCATGATCTCGTGCAGGTTGCCATTGGCTTCCACCGCTTGGCGATAGACCGGCAAATTGAACAACGTCTCCATAATGCCCGGAGCAGCGTGCAGATCGTCGATCGTCTCGAACAGCGGCACGGATTGGATCGTGCTGCGCACCTTGCCGCCCGCTTCAATACGGAACAAGCCGACTTCCTTGGCGAACACCATAACTTCGAGCATATCGCTTGCGCCCTGCGTCATGCTGATCAGGTAGCTGTTAATGCAATTGCGGCCAAACTCCTGCTGAGCGCGGTATATCGTATGGTAGACGTCCAGACATTCGCGCGTCGATTCACTGTATTCAAAATGCGGGCTCGTGAGCGGCCGCGGATCGGTCAGCAGCTTATACAGCAGCTCGATCTTCTCATCCTCGCTCAATGCCGCATAATCGTCAACAATGCTCATATGCTTCAAAATCTCGGCCATTGCGTTCTCGTGCTCTTTGCTGTGTTGTCGTACATCAAGCGCCGCGAGATAGAAACCGAATAGTTCCACTTGACGTATAATCTTACGAATATGCGTATCTGCTACATAATTCGCGTAATGGTGACGCAAGCTGCGATCGATAACAAGCAGGTCCGCCAACAACTCATCCGGACCATTATAACGCTGCTCCTTCGCGCCGTTGTTCTGCGAGTTCGCCAACTTCTCCAGCATGTAGCCGAGCTTAATCCGATACGGCTCGTTATCGTTGCGCCAAATATCAACGTTATGAAGTTCAACGACTTCACGGTCGCGCTTGATGGATTCGACTAGCTCATCCGCAACTTCGACGAGATTGGTGCTGAAGCTGAGCAGACCCATTAAATCTTTGAGCAGCTCCTCGTACTTCTTTAGCACTAGACCTCGTTGAAGCGTTAATGTCTCCCAAGTAACCTTCGCCGTCACCGAAGGGTTGCCATCGCGGTCGCCGCCGATCCAAGAGCCGAAGCGCAAGTATGTCGGAACATGCCAGCTTTCGCCCGGATAGTACTTGGCCAGGCAGCGTTCCAGTTCCTCGTATACGTTAGGAAGCACTTCAAACAGCGTTTCATCGAAGAAATACATGCCGTTGCGAACTTCGTCAATGACGGTCGGTTTCCGGCCGCGCAGTTCGTCGGTTTGCCACAATGTGAGTACTTCGTTCATCAACTTCTCACGCAGCTTCTCGCGTTCGCGATATGTCAGTGACGGGTTATCCAACTCCATCATATCGTGCGCAATACGTTGATGAATGTCCAATACGGCCCGGCGCGTCGCTTCGGTCGGATGCGCGGTCATGACGAGCTCCAGAGAGATCTCGCCCAGCATCGCCTTCACGTCTTCAATGGCAATTCCCTGTTCCTTCAACACTTGAATAGCACTCTCGATCGAGCCCGGTTGAACGGTCTCTCCCGCCGAACGTTCATAGTCCCGCTTCCGGCGTACCCGGTGATTCTGTTCGGCGATGTTCACCAATTGGAAGTAAATCGCGAACGCTCGAATAACCTGATGACGAATCTCCGGATTCAAATCGTTAATGACATGCTTGAATTCTGCAAATAGCTCCGGGATAAATTCCGCGCGCAGTGCCTTGCTCATTTCGCGGATTTTCTCTACGATATCGAGTAATTCACGCCCGCCTTGGTGCACGAGCACATCACCCAAAATATTCCCCAGAAAACGTACATCTCGGCGCAGCAGGTTGTTCGAATGCGGCCGATTTGCCGTTAACGTTGATGAGGCCTGTTCCGACATTGATGATCCTCCTCAGGATTTGCCTTGGCAGTGACGATTACCTTGTACGAGCGCAAGGGCACGGCTTGCGGCAATCCGCTTCTTGTGCAGTGTCAGGGATGTCCCAGCAGTCAATTTTCACTTTCTACATCATACTACAAAATAATGGCCCGTTGAAGCTTTTTGTGGGTATTCCAACCTGATAAGTTTGTCAATGTCCGGGTTGAACCCTAAACATTAATAAACGCAAAAAAAGCCTTGGAATCCAAGGCTCTTCAAAATTTATGTATGGAGCGGGTGATGGGAATCGAACCCACGCTACCAGCTTGGAAGGCTGGAGTTCTACCATTGAACTACACCCGCAGTTGAGATAAAAGATGGTCGGGATGACACGATTCGAACATGCGACCCCCTGGTCCCAAACCAGGTGCTCTACCAAGCTGAGCTACATCCCGTTATGAAAATGGCGCGCCCTAAGAGATTCGAACTCCTGACCTTTTGATTCGTAGTCAAACGCTCTATCCAGCTGAGCTAAGGGCGCGTATTATGGAGCGGAAGACGGGAATCGAACCCGCGACCCTCGCCTTGGCAAGGCGATGCTCTACCGCTGAGCCACTTCCGCACACTTTAATCACCGCATTATTTCGCAGCGACAAGTAATAATATATCATCACTGCAGATGAAATGCAATATCTAATTTCAAAAAAGATACCACGGAGCTTCGTGTCCGCGGTATCCAAAATAAAATTTATGCGTTCAAATCGCAGAGACTGCAGCTCGCAGCGCTACCGGTTCGTCCGCTTGTTTCTTGTGCTTTATCGGAGCGCTCGATCCCGCAAGTCCATACGGCAGGCAAAGCGGCACTCCAGTACGAGGATCGACCAAAATATCCGCTTCGATCGAGAATACTTCGCGCAGAATATCCGGCGTCATGACTTCAACCGGCGAACCTTCTCCGGCCACCTTGCCCTTCTTGATCGCGATCATGTGATGCGCATAGCGGGAAGCATGGTTCAAATCATGGACAACCATGACGATCGTACGGTTCGCGGTCAAATTAAGCTCTTGAAGCAGCTCTAGCACTTCGAGCTGATGCGCCATATCCAAGAACGTCGTCGGTTCGTCGAGGAACAGGATATCCGTCTGCTGCGCGAGGGCCATCGCGATCCAAGCCCGCTGACGTTGTCCACCTGAGAGCTGATCGATCGGACGATCGGCGAATTCCGTCATCCGCGTCGCCTCCACTGCCCACTTAATAATTGCCCGGTCGTCTTTCGATAGCGATCCAAAGCCTTTCTGATAAGGAAAACGGCCGTACGAGACGAGCTCCGATACGGTAAGTCCGTCCGGTGCTGTCGGGTTCTGCGGCAGGATTGCCAGCTGCTTAGCTACGTCACGGGTCGATTGCTTATGAATCGACTTGCCATCCAGCATAACCGCGCCTGCTGCCGGTGACATAATCCGCGCCATGGTCTTGAGGATCGTTGATTTCCCCGATCCATTCGCTCCGACCAATGCCGTGATTTTGCCCTGTGGAATGGCAATGTTTAAATCTTCTACGATCAGACGTTCTTCATAAGCGATATTAAGCCCCGTTGTCGTTAAACGAATCACAGTGCATCCTTCTCCCTTCAATGTTCCCGTACGTGCAGCTTTCATTTGAATGGCTCTGTATGTCAACTCAAACTTGATATTGATAACTATTCTCACTATGTATTATGATAACGATTCTCAGTAAATTCGTCAATGATTAATCTGCATTTCCTGCATTTTCTTCCATTCACCCGGTTTAATATTAAGGCCATACCTAGCTTCTCTCACGACGAGTGACTGTACTTCTCTTGTGTAGTTCGAGGCCAGAGTAGTTCTGGCAGAGCAGCAGGAATTGCACTCAGATTGTCTAGAAAAGCAAAAAAGCTCTTGCTAAGCAAGAGCTTCTTCCTGATGCGCGTAGAGGGACTTGAACCCCCACGGTCGCCCGCCAGATCCTAAGTCTGGTGCGTCTGCCAATTCCGCCATACGCGCAAAACATAAATCCATCTTCTAAAAAGATGGTGAGCCATGTAGGACTCGAACCTACGACACCCTGATTAAAAGTCAGGTGCTCTACCAACTGAGCTAATGGCTCATATCAAATGGCTGGGGATCAAGGATTCGAACCTTGGCATGACGGAGTCAAAGTCCGTTGCCTTACCGCTTGGCTAATCCCCAATATGGTGGAGGCTGACGGGATCGAACCGCCGACCCTCTGCTTGTAAGGCAGATGCTCTCCCAGCTGAGCTAAGCCTCCGAAAGTTGGTGACCCGTAGGGGATTCGAACCCCTGTTACCTCCGTGAAAGGGAGGTGTCTTAACCCCTTGACCAACGGGCCTAAAATGAAACTGGAGCTCTCAACCGGGATCGAACCGGTGACCTCATCCTTACCATGGATGCACTCTACCTACTGAGCTATGAGAGCAGAAATGGCTCCCCGAACAGGACTCGAACCTGTGACAACTCGATTAACAGTCGAGTGCTCTACCAACTGAGCTATCAGGGAATATTCAGGTGTGTTACACCCTGAAAACTGGATACGAAACTCAACACTTTAGCTGTGTTTGTTCAGGCTCTTGCGAACCTAAACATTTAGGATAAGCCCTCGACCGATTAGTATTCGTCAGCTGCA
>NZ_JBHMDO010000057.1:0-8467 GCF_042431225.1 Paenibacillus aurantiacus
TTCGCTGGGATACTTGTCGCCAGCGCAGTTTAGTGCACAGTTTTTTGATCGTAAAGCATCCTAGATTCTCTTAATTTACTGTCCACTTTCTTGACAGAGGTCCAAAAGTCGCACAATGCGGCTTTTTTGTTTTAACGAATGACGTACGTTCTTATCTTAGCTCGAATTTTTGGTGTATCAGCATTGAGATATAGGGAACAATTACAAATAGAAAAATTTACCCCAATTTGTAACCTCATAACTCAAAGAAAGGTGAATCTCCAAAATGAGCGAAAAACAGAATGCAACTTCCTCTCACTCTCGACGCATTCCTTCGTTTGTGACAGAAAAAATGGCGAACCCAAAAACACGGAAACGCATGGTAGAATGGTACAACCCCAAGCAATTGATTATCACTGGGACGAAAACAGTACTTTCTACGATCTTTGGTCTATATTCAGATTTTCGTTTGCTTGAGTCTTACGGACAAGAGCCTGAAGAGTATGTAGACCTTTCTAGAGGCTATCAAAGAAAAGGAAATGATGGCTTCGTAACAGACGAACAAGGTTTCTATTTCACTGATGCAGAGGTTGATCGTGATGAAATTTGGATCGATTATGTGAGTGATTTAGGTGATGGATTTAACTCCACCTATACGATTGCCTACTATCTTACCCGGTCGAGATTGACGATAAGAGATATTGAATCCAACAACAGTTACTCAACCTCAAGAGGAGATATTCTTATTTTCGGTGGAGATCAAGTTTATCCAACAGCCAATCGGAAGGAATATAAGGAGCGTCTAATCGCGCCTTATCATATGGCTATGGGGTATTCAAAGGACCCTCATCCACAATTGTTCGCTATTCCTGGAAATCATGACTGGTATGATGGCTTACTTTCCTTTACCCGGCTTTTTTGCTCCCGTAAATGGTTTAACGGTTGGCAATGTCCGCAAACGAAAAGCTATTTTGGGATAAAACTTCCTCACAAATGGTGGCTACTTGGTACGGATGTCCAATTAAACTCTGATATCGATGGTCCACAAGTGAAATTTTTCGAAAACTTGGCTGATCAGATGAAGGAAGGCGACCGTGTAATTCTTTGTAATGCCGAACCTTACTGGGTCTCATCAAATAAATATAAAAATTATGATCCTTCATATAGTGAAAACAATCTATTTTTTCTTGAAAAACTATTAAAAAAACGAATACAAATCTTCATAGCAGGTGATCAGCATCATTATCGCCGTTTTGAATTCATTCCCAAGGATTCAGATGGAAAACCAGACGAAAGTCGTAAGGTGGAAAAAATAACCTCAGGCGGAGGAGGCGCATTTTTGCATCCAACGCATGATCTCCGTGAAAAATTATTGTATGAGTTCGTTTCAGAGGATATAAAAGATAGGGAAGAGCGTGTATTTGAACGAAAAAAGGATTTTCCCGAGGAAAACATTTCAAAGCGGCTTTGCATAAAAAATCTTCTCTTTCTTCAAAAAAACAAGATGTTCGGGTCCATCACTGCAGTCTTGTATTTGTTAGTAGCTTTTTCCCTGTTAGATATCACTCAGGAGGTCTCGGGTGTTGATGCATTCGGCGCACGGTTCATAATGATGTTATCCGGTATTGTTCGTTCCCCTCAATGCATGTTTTGGATAATTATCATACTAGCTGGTTTTTGGTTGTTTACGGATACGCATTCACGTAGGTACAAATGGATAGCTGGAAGCCTTCATGGACTTAGTCATGTTACTGCTGCAATTCTGATAAACTGTATTACTATTGGTCTATTAGACTTTGGCCGAAATATGGACTGGATGATCGTCAGGCAAGTAATATCTTTTTTGTTAGTCGGAACCTTTGGCTGGATTGTAGGTTCCTGCATAATGGGCTTGTATCTATACCTGTCATTGAATGCATTCGGACGGCACAGTAATGAAGCATTCTCTTCTTTGAAAATCGAAGACTGGAAAAATTTTCTACGGATACATATTGATAAAGAGGGAGTATTGACAATATATCCGATTGGCTTAGAGAAAATCTCGAAAAATTGGCGGGAAACTTCCGTTACAGACGATGGTCCCTTATTAGAACCGGATATTCATGAGAATGAGAAAAAGAAAGTACAGCCAAGATTGATTGAAGCCCCAATTGTAATTCGACCTTCAAATTGCAACTGACCCCCGTCTGTCGGTAAGCAATACACCTACGGCAAGGGACCGGTGCATGAATCTGAGTTGGCGCAGTTCTTGAACCAACTAATCGATGTTCTAAAAAGTACAAGCAGTTTGAAAGGAGGTATCGCCAAAGATCATAGTGGTATCACATTTATATGGAACTAAATAACCAGTCGCCAGATGATTTCCGACGACTGGTTGCTTAGTCTAGAAGGGTGATTTAATCCAAACCTCGAAAACGGGTTACACTGCCAAAGAGTTTTAACGATCTAATTGGAAATTATTCAGGAGTTAAAAACACTCTGTCTCTTCAGAAAGTCATTTTTGCTCTCATGAACCCTTTCCAAATGTTCAATAATTTGCGGATACACATCGCGAACTGCATTTTTGCCAAATAAGCAATCAATGTGACCATAGTTTGGTATGACATAATGTTTGTAAAGTGAAGGGTCATTATGTTCACATAACTGATTATAAGTTAGCTTGGTTCCCTCAGGTGTATTCACTTGATTCTTTTCCCCGTGAATAAACGTGATGGGAAGCGCTAATC
Source organism: Paenibacillus aurantiacus (assembly GCF_042431225.1). Classification (NCBI taxonomy): domain Bacteria; kingdom Bacillati; phylum Bacillota; class Bacilli; order Caryophanales; family Paenibacillaceae; genus Paenibacillus; species Paenibacillus aurantiacus. The sequence goes on from NZ_JBHMDO010000057.1 coordinate 2,706, forward strand.
GATCGAAATGCTTCATATATGTATCTGCCCCGTCATGTCGCAACAGTTTTTCTTCCCTAAATACAAGTGCCAGATGCTCGAAGGCTGTCATATTCCCGCCACCGAACATTTCATAAAGGCATTCATGGGTTAGATTATTTAGCTGCTCGTGCTCAAATAGAAGGCCATACATGAAGGTAGCACGGCGGCAAACAGGGCTGTGGCATCTTTCTTCTTCAGGGAGCGGATAGAGCTTTAAGACTTGGTTATACAATCTATCACTCCAGTCGTCTCGTGCATCCGAATAAGCCTGCAAGGAGTCGATGCCGAGAGCTCTCAGAAAGGTAGGTGTATATATTCCTACTTTTAACCTGTTTAGCAGTGGTGGTTTGAAATGCGCTCCAATTTGAGTGAGAATTATTGAACGGATTCCCTGAAGCCCTTTAAGCATTGACATAGTTAATGTAGCCGCTCCGACGCAATGAGCTAGGACATCAATTGTTGCAGCTCCAGTTATTTTTTGAATAGTTCCCACCGCAGCAGGATAGTCATAAGTTGCAACATCGTCCAATGTAAATTGTTTGTGATGATATGACAGTTCAATGCTAGCCCGCCAATCAAACAACCAAACATCATAACCATGAGAGCATAGGTATTCTAGTAGGTTGGTTTCGATTGTATCTAATGAGAAAATAATACTCGAGACACCAAAACCATGCGAGAGCATAATCGGCCCTTTATCGCCACCTCTATATCGCGTAAGACGCAGATTAGCACCATCCCCCGTGACAAAATAATGTAATTCGGGAACCTCCGTGCGTAAAGGCCTTTTTTTTCGTGGTGGAGCCGAAGGATTAAACACATGCTCCTTAGCAAAAATACTCCCGTAGGTTTCGTAAAGTGTCCCTGCAAAGAAAGTTCCAAAACGGGCAATCGCCTTCATTTGTTCAATCGGATCAGATTCATTCAAAATACGAATTGTAGAGAGCTGTTTTACGAAATCCTCTTTCTCATTAATGAGAATTCCTCTTCCGAGTAAGACAGCATTGCTGTCCATTATCTCGGACAAAGAGACGTAAAGTGTAGTTGTATCGGACCAAAGATCAAGTATAGAGTCGTGCCTGATGTTTTTAAAACCCTCCATTAAAAAAGATCGCCCTTCTATTGAAGAAAACTGCAAGCGATACCGCATTTCTTTAGCTTCTGGTACATCGGGGTTAATCCGAAATAAATAAAAGTCGCCATTATTAATCGATAGTGATTTAGTTGATAAAGCAGGAGCTTCAATTGTTCCTGTTATTGAGGCTCGAGTATCTGGTTTCTCAATCATTTCATCCAGATCGCTGATATGTACTGTGATTGTAAAGTTGAGTTGAGTATGGGTGTTTCGCCCAATTTGATAAGCATCACGATAATTATCAGTCGGTTCTGCTGTAAAAAAACCTTTCATTGTTTCTGTGAATGTCAGCCCAAGCAATCTAGGAGCTGGAACCTCTTTTGGAGGATGAGAAGGAAGCTCAAAGTCAATCTTCAAATCCCGGTCTTCTGCAAGTAAATGGCAATTGCGTTCAGCTAAAGCAGAGATTGTAAGTAGTGGATTAACCCCAAGTGACCGGGGGATAATTGAACCATCACATACATATAGACCTTCATATACGTTTGAACCCTCTGGACCAGAAAATACTTGCCCTTTATGATTCACAACGCCTTTCTCGGCGTCTTCTGACATGATGCAACCTCCCATTGGATGAACTGTTACTAGATGTTTATCAAATAAGTTGCTCCACAGCGGGTTCGTTAGATGTTGCCCGCCTCCTAAGGCTGTAGTTGCCTGTTTTAGTTTATTATTAATCGAGTCAAAAATGGGTTGTTTTCCAACATCAATCCAATCAATTCTTAATCGATCAGTTTGTTCATGAAGAAACAGTTGACCATTTGAGTCGTCGTGAGCCATTACTAAGTAAGTTTGTGTGTTACGCACCGAACCAGTGCGTGCCCCCTGAAATACGCTTTCAAATTCTCTATGTGCTTCATCAATATTATCTACGATCGATGAACTAATCGGATCATATTGATACTTTGAGCTCAAGGCAAGTTTGGCAGGAAGAATATTGGAAAGAAGGGAAGGGATACTCCCTTCTTCAATAACCATGCCATCGTTCAATGAGGTCTGACCACGTAAATCAATCATACTCGTTATACAAGGTCCAACTGGGTCCATTGAGTTTGGATCTAAAAACCCAAAACCAACGCCGTTTATTTCCGTTTCGGTATTATAACCAAAGGCTAGAACGTCCCCGTTACCTGTAAAGTGCCGTCCGATTTGATTGGATAGAGGTAAACCTCGTGCTTTGGACCTTAGGAGTATCTCTGTACTTCCCAAGGAACCTGCTGATAGAATAACGATATCTGCCGAAACAAACATCGATTTGTTTGGTATCTTGAAGTCGTTGCCTTCTTGCATTAGATGATAATACACAAGGAAGCGGTCATTCTTTTTTTCGATGTGATTAACATTTATTTGTGTGAAAATTTCAGCACCGAAGTTATGAGCATCTGGCAAATAGTTCATTGCAAGCGTATTTTTAGCTCCATAATTACATCCTGAAACACAATCTCCGCAGCAGACACATGGTGATTGGTTAATACCGACATGGTTGATGCCTTCCTTATATTCTTGGAAGTTAACTGCAATTTCGGGCTTTGAGAACGGATAGCCCATATAGTTTGCCGATTTTTCTAACGCTTTTGACTTTGGAAGAGGAGGATACTTATTGGGATAAGGCACCGGCTTTATCATCTCTTTTGCCAGTTGGTATCCGTCCTCAATTAATGTTTTGACATCTCTCCGGATTTCTTCGGGCCAGCAAGGATCGTCGAATACTCTCGGATCAGCTTTGAGCATCACATTCGCGTTAATTAACGACGTGCCTCCCAAACCACAGCCAGTTAGTACGTTGATATCATTATCGACATGAAATTGATACAATCCTGTAGTGGAACCTATGGAATGGTCCGGAAGTCGAAAAGACAGCTCTTTTGCTGCTTCGAGTTCCGTACTTGGAAACTCCCCAGGAATAAATTCTTTCCCTCGCTCGAAAAGTCCAACTTGCAATCCTGCTCTGGATAAGCGTGAGGCTGCGATGCTTCCGCCATATCCAGAACCAATTACAATAACTTGGTAATGCGGCTTGATTTTATCGTGTGACAATGATAATCGTTGCATTTTCATTACTCCTATTCCGCCTTGACCTATCAAGGTCATATTGTTCTTTAACATATATAATTCGTCGCAAATAACCCGAGTATACAATTTTCCAGAAGCAATAAAAAAGTGCTATTCCTATGTAAAAAGTGCTTTTTTTATTGTATGGCAGCATCTCTTGCCGAAGAGAATTCAAACAAGTGCCATAAAAAAATGCAGTCACAGTCATGCCGCCACGATCTTCAGGCGGTTTAACGTCCCGCTGAGTCTTGGGAGGAGGTTCATTTCCAAATCCGGGGGTAATGCCTCGGGGGCCTTCGGTAATTTTATTTGGCGGAGAGCAGGGCTTCTATTGCAAAACAGAGGCTGAATGGCTTGAGGAAAAGTACCAGTTGCACGTATTACAAACTGGTCGGCTAAAGAGCAAGATGGCCCTCAATCACCCCGCCGCCGCAACATTGTCAGGTTAAGCGTGTCGGGATAGAAGGAGAAACGGTTGGCGAGTTTATGTTGCACTGAAACAGCACAACGTTCGCCCAGTCATCGATCTCCAATAGTGGGCTCAATCGACTATTAATCTATCGACCTAGTCTTCAATCTCCAATAGTGGGCCCCAGTGCTCCAGTCGACTATTGAGTATTCGCCCGGGACATCAGAACCATGTTGTCGACCTGCTTGGTTTCACTAACCTGATAGCATTGCTAAGGAGGGGAATGGAGGAGGGAGTAATCTTAAGAAACAATGTAACAAATGGGAAAGGAAAATCTCGATTCTAGGTCTATGATAAAAGTAACAAAACGAACGCAAATCGAATTGCTAGGAGGCTCTTCTGGCGGACTTTTTGCAAAGTCTCTTACAGCAGAAGAATGATGAGGACGATCAGGAAAGCGGCGAGCAAGTAGAGTACGACTACTATAAAATCCTGTTAACAGGCACAGGGTCCGACAAGGTTAGAACCTTGTTGTTCATCAAAAAAATGTTCTCCTGCGATTACGCCCAAGCGAAAACCTATCTCGCGGAAACGCCTCTAGTCGTCTATAAAGGCATTGAATCGGGCTCGGCTAGCATAGAAGACCAGCTTAAGAGCATTGGTGCAGACTATGAAAAGCTCCAAATTAGTTGGGAGGAATTTATTGGAATATGAATTCAGGTTGCGAATGCGGAGATGATCTGGCATCCCATGCGGGAATTGATATCGGTAATGGCTAATGCGTTCATTATTCAGAAGATGGAGTAGAGCCAAACAGGCTTATAGATAAACACCGGAAAAATCAACGCTTGCGTACGGTATTCACTTTATTTCACTTTGCGGAAAACGATTTGGATAAAATCAGCGCGTTGCTTACGATGATCTAACGAAAGCGCGTGCCGTGTAAAAGGAGTAGTGCCGCATAAGGAAGACCCGGCCATCTTGCTGGTCGGGTCTTTTCCAACTAGTCCGTAATATTCCGGGTATAGTACTCGATGATATCTTTGCGGCGAATGATGCCGAGGAAGACGCGATCGTCATCCACGACCGGAACGAAGTTCTGGTCCGCCGCCAGCGTCAGCATCTCGTCCAAATCGGCGCCAATGGCAACGCATTCGACTTTCATCCGTTTTTGAATGGAGATGACGGGAATTTCGTGCATCGTATTGAAGCTAAGGCCTGGGGTAGACTTCATTTTCCATAACAAATCGCCCTCAGATAGTGTTCCGAAATAGACACCGTTGTCGTCCAGGACCGGAATGGCCGTAAAGTGGCACGCCTCCAATGTTTCCAACGCTTCTTTCATAGTGGAAGAGGTCGTGATGTAAGCCACCTCGTGCTTGGGATAGAGAAAAGACTCAATGTCCACGGTATCACGCTCCTATGGTATATTAAACCATATTTCTCCATGAAGCGCATGTGGGAAAGACAGGGAACGCATATACATAGGGTCATATTAGAAAAAGACATATACTTACGATCTGGATTGTTCCCGAGTTGCCAAGAATCATTAATCTGAGACAAACTACAGACACGTTTTACCATTCTTATTTCAGCGTGTTCGGCAGAGCTTGAGTAAATTTCGTTGTGGTTGAACTCAAAATCAACTACTGATCCATTTCCATTCACTGCAATAGCAGCAATGTTATGTCCAAGATAATCGAGTCCTAAATATGGAATCTCCTCCTGTAGTTCAGATGAATGAGGATTTAATGGATATTGCCCATGCCGACCCAATATGAATCACTTGAGCAGACTGGCGATCCTGCTAGTCCTAGCTACATACTATGAGAAGCGAATTCAGAATCATAATAATCCATTAAACATTCGTTTGCGAGCGGATTTGCTTGCTAAAACTTGCTGTTCATTGGGTATAGTTTTAGAGACATAAATATACAAGAAATGTTTAAGGAATTAAGACATGCTTTTTAGGGTCTGTAAAGCTTTTTGTGTAAACCCTCTTGAAGCAAAATACTAACGTAGATATTGACCGATCCGGTCGGGGAAGAAAACGGAGAGCTGGAGGAGCATTTGGCCCCAGTTCTGCATACGCCCAGTCCATTTGCGAGTGACATCCATCGTCGCTAAGTAGAGCATTTTCAGCAGCGC
>NZ_JBHMDO010000058.1:0-1289 GCF_042431225.1 Paenibacillus aurantiacus
ATACGTCCAGTGGACACTACCCCCTCAAGATAGCGTGTCTGCCAATTCCACCACAACCGCATATGAAGATAAAAGTGAGCCATGTAGGACTCGAACCTACGACACCCTGATTAAAAGTCAGGTGCTCTACCAACTGAGCTAATGGCTCATACAAAGCTGGATCTAGGTAGGTTCATTATGCTTGAGGAAGCATAACTCCCGTTCCTTACCGCTTGGCTATGTATTTAACAAGCCATTGCCAGTAATGCCTAAGATGCCATATTTAAAACTGGTGGAGGATGATGGATTCGAACCACCGAACTCGTCAGAGAACAGATTTACAGTCTGCTGCGTTTGGCCACTTCGCTAATCCTCCATGAAGCTGGTGCCGGCGATAGGATTTGAACCCACGACCTACTGATTACAAGTCAGTTGCTCTACCAACTGAGCTACACCGGCATATGAAATTGTAAAGGTTATAATGGCGGAGCCGACGGGATTCGAACCCGCGGTCTCCTGCGTGACAGGCAGGCATGTTAGGCCTCTACACCACGGCTCCACATTATAATTTGGTTGCGGGGGCAGGATTTGAACCTGCGGCCTTCGGGTTATGAGCCCGACGAGCTACCGAGCTGCTCCACCCCGCGTCATTGTAAAACATATATGGTGGAGGCTGACGGGATCGAACCGCCGACCCTCTGCTTGTAAGGCAGATGCTCTCCCAGCTGAGCTAAGCCTCCATAATAAGTGGTGACCCGTAGGGGATTCGAACCCCTGTTACCTCCGTGAAAGGGAGGTGTCTTAACCCCTTGACCAACGGGCCTAAAAAAATAATCTGGCGGAGAGCGAGAGATTCGAACTCTCGATACGCGGTTAACGTATACACGATTTCCAATCGTGCTCCTTCGACCACTCGGACAGCTCTCCGTGAAATGGCTCCCCGAACAGGACTCGAACCTGTGACAACTCGATTAACAGTCGAGTGCTCTACCAACTGAGCTATCAGGGAACGTAACTAAGTTGTAATGGTGGAGCCAAGCGGGATCGAACCGCTGACCTCCTGCTTGCAAGGCAGGCGCTCTCCCAGCTGAGCTATGGCCCCGAGAAGAATGGTTGGCCTTAGTGGACTCGAACCACCGACCTCACCCTTATCAGGGGTGCGCTCTAACCAGCTGAGCTAAAGGCCATCAGCTATTGGTTGCACCTTGAAAACTGGATACGAAACTTACATTCCTTTTCGCTGTGTTACGTTAGGATAAGCCCTCGACCGATTAGTATTCGTCAGCTGCATGCATTGCTGCACTTCCACC
>NZ_JBHMDO010000059.1:0-1300 GCF_042431225.1 Paenibacillus aurantiacus
ATGAGTATGAAAAAAAGACAACCATCATTTTGGCGCGTGCGGTTTCCATGATGAAAAACGTCTCTTTTCTTCAAAAAGTCCGGAGAAAGCAAACGGATTTCACGCGAAATCGAAAAGTCGGCTTTTTCACTTTGCTGTGCCTCATCCTGCGGATGATCCGGAAGTCTACTCAACTCGAATTAGACGAGTTTCGCCGTCAATTCATGCCCGAAGAGTTCGAGGCGACGACTTACACAAAGGCCTCTTTTTCAGAAGCCAGACAAAAGCTGTTACCCGAAGCCTTCACCCTGCTGAATGACGAAGTGGTGCAGCAATATTACGAAATTGGCGGTTTCAAAACGTTCTTGGGTTTCCGCTTGCTCGCGATCGACGGCAGCGTGTTGGAAGTTCCGAACACAAAAGAAAATCAGGAGGCATTCGGGTACGTCACCACGCAAGTGAAGGACTTTCAATTAGCGCGTGCGCGAACGTCGCTTCTCTTTGATGTCGAGAACAATCTCACGCTTCACGCCAGCTTGGGCAAGTTCGCGGACAGCGAGAAAAACCTGGCCAAACAAAACCTAGATCATCTGTTAACTTTCCCTTCACCTGGCGTACGCGACCTCGTTTTGTTCGACCGCGGCTACCCTTCTTTGGACCTGCTCCAGTACTTGGAACAGAAAGGTTTTGCGTACCTGATGCGCAGCTCGCACCAATTTCTCAAGGAAGTCGTGGGCACCACTACGCCGGACGAAATCGTTCACGTGATGGTGACCAAGAAAAGAGCCGAGAAATTAGCAGCCAAAAACGTAGTGGTGCGAGCAGGAGAAGCGTTTGTCATTCGTGTGCTCAAAGTCATGCTAACGACAGGTGAAGAAGAAATATTGATCACCAATTTAAGCTCAGACGAGCTGCCTTATGAAGCCAGTCGGGAGCTGTACAACAAACGATGGGGCATCGAAACACGGTTTAATGAGCTGAAGAACAAATTTGAAATCGAGAATTTCTCTGCTCAAAAGCCACTGTCAATCGAACAGGATTTTTTGGCTACGATTTTTTTGAGCAATATCGCGTCCATCATGGAAGAAGACGCAGATACCGAACTGAAGGAAAGCCAGCGGACGCAAACGTTGAAATATGATGAGTACCGAATCAATAAAGCGATTCTCATCGGGAAAATGCGGGATCCGCTAATTGCAATTCTTCTCGAAGATAAGCCGAGAAAGCGAGCGAAAAGATACCGTCAGTTAATGGCCGAATTGCAACGACATATTGTCGCTGTGGTGCCCGATCGATCCTTTCCGAGAAAGAAACAACCAGA
>NZ_JBHMDO010000060.1:0-930 GCF_042431225.1 Paenibacillus aurantiacus
AGGATTTATGAGACCTGTAATCGGTATTGATGTGTCAAAAGGAGAAAGTGAAGGGTTCATTTTGCTTGAAAGAAACAAACCGTATGGGAAATCCTTTCGATTTCAGCATACCCATGATGAAATGAATAAGCTGCTTATGAAATTGCAGGAGATTGAGGTTTTAACCGGTCTGAGACCAGTTGTGGTTCTTGAATCAACAGGACATTACCATCTAGGGATTGTATCCGTATTGAAGAAGAAGGGATATGAAGTCATTACGCTCAATCCGCTTATTCCACAACGAGCTCGTAAATCCAAACTTAGGAAAGTGAAGACGGATGCTGAAGATGCTAGACATCTAGCTGAGCTCTATTTTAAAGAGGACCTCAAGGTAGCCCAGCCACGGCCTTTTGAGCAGGACGAACTTCGATTCTTAAGTAGGCAGCACGAAATGATCAGCCATACCTATGTCCAGGCCCAGCTTAACTTTCAATCTATACTAGATCAAGTATTTCCCTTGTATGCTAGTCTATTTGGTCAGCTATTCTCCAAAACCTCACTTGAGGTGCTGAAGAGGTATCCAACACCTGAACAAGTTCTTGCTGCAGGTCATCATGAGATTGAGGCATCCGTACATGCGCAATGCAATCGCTCTCTTGCCTGGGCATCCAATAAAGCAGATGCGATTATCCATGCCGCTAATAACAGCCTCATCGTCGATTGTAGCCCTTCACAAGTCAGAGCTCTTCTCCTAATGATTGATTTACTCATGGAGTATCAAAACCATTTAGCGGAGCTTGAGCAGGCCATGAAGGCAAAAGCAACTAGCATCCCAGGCTTTGACTTGTTGTGCTCTATTCCTGGGATCGGAGATAAGCTCGCTGCAACTATTCTTGCAGAGGTTGGGGATGTTTCCTCGTTTGATCACGCCAAAAAACTCGTAGCATTTGC
>NZ_JBHMDO010000061.1:0-560 GCF_042431225.1 Paenibacillus aurantiacus
TAACCCCTACCGACGTATGGCTAAAGCCACACAGGAACATCGTACGCTTGAGAATACGCTACAAAGAGAGTTTAAGAAAGGTATTCCAGGACTTGCGCTGTTAACAGATATTACGTATCTTCCGTATGGCAGCTCCCAGACGGCCTATTTGTCGACCATTCTGGACGCTTCCACAGGCGAGATCCTGGCCCAGAATTTATCCACTTCTCTCCATCTCCATCTTGCAACAGATACGGTAGAAATATTGATGAAGCAGAGGCGGCTGAAATTACATCAGGAAGCTTTCATTCACTCTGATCAAGGCGGTCACTACACAAGCCCTACGTACCAAAAGCTGCTAAAAGATAAAGGGCTGGGGCAATCCATGTCCAGACGAGGCAACTGCTGGGATAATGCGCCTCAGGAGTCTTTCTACGGTCATATGAAAGACCATGTAAAGAGCCGGAACTGCAAAACCTTCACTGAATTAGAACGTGAAGTTAACCGCTACATCAACTATTACAACCATTACAGATACCAGTGGGGATTAAAAAAGATGACTCCTGTGCAGTACAGGAATC